>JALSUP010000127.1 GCA_027071315.1 Sulfurovum sp. | reverse complement strand
ATGTTTGAAAGCAGGTAGCGTACGGCATTGATCCGGGCACGCTTTTTGTCATTGGCATCGAGTTCGCACCAGGGGGCAAAAGCAGTACCGGAGAGTGTGAACATTTTGTCTCTCAGTTTTTCATACTTCGGGTAGGCTTTGTGAGATTTGTAGTCAAGGTCTGAGAGTTTCCAGCTTTTAAGCTTGTCTGTTTCTCTGTCTTTTAAACGCCTGGACTGTGTCTCATAGGAGATATTGAGATAGAACTTGAAAAAGAGTATTTTGTCATCGACCAGCATCTCTTCTACGCCATTGACCTGCGTGTAAAAGTGTGTATGCTGTTCCGGTGTACAGAAACCGAAAATATGCTCTATCCCTGCTCTGTTGTACCAGGAACGGTCAAAAAATACGATCTCTCCGGCATTGGGTATCTGTTTGATATGTCTTTGAAAATACCATTGCCCCAACTCTTTTGAGTTTGGTTTGGGAAGGGCGACAGAGCGTGCTTCTCTTGGGTTAAGGTAAGAGTTGAACTCTTTAATGGTCGAGCTTTTTCCCGCAGTATCCATCCCCTCAAAAATAACCAGAAGTCTTTTCTCATTGTCAATGATCCACTTTTGCAGCTTGACCAGTTCATACTGCAAACGCAGAGACTCCTCTTCGTAGAATTTCCTTTTAATATCGCCGTTTTTTTTAAAAACTTTTGAAGATTTTTCCTGCATTTCCGGCAAGGATTCAGACACGATCAGTTTTTGCTCTTTCATGACTTGTCCTCTTTGTCTTTTCTCTTATCCTTCTCCTGCATAAGGAACCTTGCCTCTGTTTCCAGTTTCATTAAAAGGCGTGCATTGTTAATGTGCAGCTTACTGTTCTCTTCCTGAATTGAAGTAAAGCGTTCCTGAATGAGCTTATGCTCTTCAAGCAGGTTTTCATGTTTCTCTTCGCTGTGTTCCAGTTTGGATTGTGTCTGCCCCTGCAGTTTTTCAAGTTCATTGCTGGTCCGTTGAAGGGTACTCAAACTCTCTTCCGTCGAAGCCAGTTTCTCTTTTGTCTGGGCAAAGAGATGCAGCTCCTGCTCGTTTTGTGCATTTTTTATTTTCAATTCCTGCAACTCCTGCTGCAGATCCGATATTAACGCTTCTTTTTCATGGTTGTCTATCTGGGTATTGATAAAACGGTCTTTATAGGTCTTGATACGCATACTGGTAATGACCACCAGCAAAACAATAAAAAGCACTACCACAAGTCCAATGGCGGCTGCAAACATATAGTTGGAGTCGTTTCCTATTTTACAGAGCAGATCATTCATGTTATCCCTTTATAAGATCATAGGCTTTTGGTTTTTTACACGTCAGTTTTTTAGCAGAAAGTTTCCCTTTGCCATAGACGATGTGGCTAAAGGCAATTTGTACTTTATTGTCCAGATCATCAAAGTAGGCAACGGCCTGCAGACGTCTCTGTTTGTCTACCTGAATGGTATACTTTTTACCACTGTAGTCTGCCAAATAAAGGTTGCCTTTATGCAGTTTTGCTTTTTTCAAAATCTGTGAAAGGTTAAAGCCTTTGTTAATGCGGTATTCGGAAACCTGCTCCAAATCATGGTCAACCACCAAAAGAGATCTTCCGTCGGTACAGACCTCTTTTTTAGTCGGTTTGGTATAGGCCCATTTCAGTTTTGTTCCTTCGGAAAAATAGACTTTTCCTGCATAGGAGATCACTTTGTTTTTCGGGTTGGTGATCTTTTGCGTGAAATTCGCCTGAAAATTTTCCGGGATGTTGATAGCATCGGCAAAAAGCGATACACCCAGTGCACAGAGCAGTAAAAATTGTTTCATTTCTATCCTTCAAGATTGTATTTATTATATAAGAAAATACCCAAAATATCACTTGAGATCTCAGGTATTATGGCGAAAAACAGTGAAGACACCGTGTAGATGTTTTGATCTGAAATAGTAACTTCATTTATATAACGGACAATTAATCACTTTTTAGATAAAATAAATCCCATTAATCAAAATTGTAAAGTAGGCAAATAAAAATGATAAAAAGTGTTCTTAAAATCTTTGGTACGAGAAATGATAAAATCGTAAAAGGTTACCTCAAAAAAGTTAAAAACATCAATAAACTGGAGTCCGATTATGAGAACCTGAGTGACGAAGAACTCCAGGCTGCATTTAATACACTCAAAGAAGCTGTACAGGCTGGAGAGAGAACACTTGATGATGTACTTTATGAGTCATTTGCGATTACAAGAGAAGCGAGTAAGAGAACCCTGGGACTAAGACACTACGATGTGCAGATGGTCGGAGGAATGGTACTCAACGACGGTGACATCGCTGAAATGAAAACCGGTGAAGGTAAAACACTGGTTGCAACCCTGGCCGTTATACTCAATGCCATGACAGGAAAAGGGGTTCATGTCGTTACAGTGAACGACTACCTTGCCAAAAGAGACAGCGACGAGATGGGTGTGCTCTACAAATTCCTGGGCTACAGCGTAGGATGCATCACCACTGATATTCACGATGAGATGAGCAGAAAAGCACAATACGATGCAGACATCACTTACGGTACGAACAACGAATACGGTTTTGACTACCTGCGTGACAACATGAAAGTGCGTGCAGAAGAGAAAGTGCAGCGTGAGCACTACTATGCCATCGTCGATGAAGTGGACTCCATTCTGATCGATGAGGCGAGAACACCGCTCATCATCTCCGGTCCTACACAGAGAGACCACAACCACTATGCCAGAGCCGATGCCATTGCCAAGCAGATGGTACGTGGTGAAAAGATCGAAACCAAGGCGGGTGAAGATGAGAAGACAACGGGTGATTTCATTGTCGATGAGAAGAACCGTACCATAGTCATGACAGAAGAGGGTCTTCAGAAGGCACAGGACCTTTTTGAAGTAGAGAACCTCTACTCACTTGAAAATGCTGCTCTCTCCCACCACCTGGACCAGGCACTTAAAGCACATTATATTTTTGAAAAAGATGTCGATTATGTCGTACAGAACGATGAGATCATCATTGTTGATGAATTTACAGGAAGACTCTCCGAAGGGCGCAGATACTCCGAAGGCCTGCACCAGGCACTGGAAGCCAAAGAGGGTGTAGCCATACAGGAAGAGTCACAGACACTTGCAGAGATCACATACCAGAACTACTTTAGAATGTACGAAAAACTGGCAGGTATGACAGGTACGGCACAGACCGAAGCCACAGAGTTTTCACAGATCTATAACCTTGAAGTCATCTCCATTCCTACCAATGTGCCTATTGCCAGAGATGACAAAAATGACCTCATTTACAATACAGAACGTGAAAAGCTTGATGCCGTGGTAAGACGCGTCAAAGAGCTTAACTCCAAGGGTCAGCCGGTACTCATTGGTACGGCGTCTATTGAAAAATCAGAAATGATCGATGAGAGACTTAAAAAAGAGAAGATCCCTCACAATATGCTCAATGCGAAGAACCATGAGCAGGAAGCTGAGATCATTAAGAACGCCGGACAAAAAGGTGCTGTTACCGTGGCAACAAATATGGCAGGACGTGGTGTTGACATTAAGATAGACGATGAAGTCAGAGAGCTTGGCGGTTTGATGATCCTCGGTACGGAGAGACATGAGAGTAGACGTATTGACAACCAGTTAAGAGGTCGTGCAGGTCGTCAGGGTGACCCGGGTGAGACACAATTCTTCCTCAGTCTTGACGATAACCTTTTACGTATTTTCGGCGGAGAGAAGATCAGAAACATCATGAACAAACTCGGTGTTGAAGAGGGTGAGTACATTGACTCCAAGATCGTCACACGTTCCGTAGAGAAAGCACAGAAAAAAGTGGAGAACCAGCACTATGAGTCAAGAAAGCACATTCTTGAGTATGATGATGTTGCCAACCACCAGAGAAAAGCCATCTATGCCTTTAGAAACCAGTTACTGGACTCTGAGTTTGACATTGATGCCAAGATCAAAGAGATCCGTGCAGAATACATTGAACATCTTTTAGCAGAAAGTGAAATTTTCGCAGGTATGCCAAAAGAGGACTATAATGTAGAGAAGCTGGCAGCACTCATTAAAGAAGAGCTTCATACAGAAGTAGATGCAGCGCACTTTAAAGACAAAGAGGCAGATGAACTTCATGAAATGATCCGTGAAATGATGGAAAACATGTATGAAGAGAAGATGACGCAGCTTGACCCTGAGCAGAGAAAAGAGATCGAGCGTATCTTGTATCTTCAGGTACTTGACCCGCAGTGGAGAGACCACCTTTATGAAATGGATGTGCTTAAAACAGGTATCGGGCTCAGAGGATATAACCAGAAAGATCCATTGACAGAGTACAAGCAGGACTCATACAAACTCTTTACCGACCTGGTAGAGCGCATCAAACTCGAAGCGGTTAAAGTACTGCATCTTGTCCAGTTCGACTTCCAGTCACCTGAAGAGGAAGAAGCGGCCATAGAGCAGATAAGAGAAGAGTTGGAGAGTGAAGTGGCAGAGGCGCAGCTCAACCAGTCGTTTGAAGAGGGTGAAATTGCAGAAGACTCTTCAAAACTCAAACCGATCGCAGGCACGAAAAAACCAAAAAGAAATGACCCCTGTCCTTGTGGTTCAGGAAAGAAATACAAAAACTGCTGTGGACAGAGCGGACCTAAAAAAGGTCTTCTGGCCTAATGTCCAAAAGCATCTCCTCGCCTAACAATACCTTTGTTAGGCACATCATTACACACTATCTGAAATACGATAAAGAAAATCCTTTCATTTTCATCTCAGCTGTTTTAGCCTTTCTGGGTATTGCCGCAGGTGTCATGGTGCTGATGATCGCCATGGGTATCATGAACGGCACACAGAAAGAGTTCACCAAGAAACTTTTTGTGATGAATTACCCGCTTACCCTCCTTCCTATTGAAGAGAATGCTACCAATGATGCACTTGTACAACAGATACAGGGGAAATTCCCCCAGTTCAAGATCAGTCCTTACTATACGACACAGGTCATTACCAAAAATGAAGGTGCTGTTCAAGGTTCACTCCTATATGGTGTGGACTTTGACAAAGAGGCAGCCATTAACCACGTTTTTGCAGAAGCCAGAGGAGACTCAGAAAATAAATTCAGAGTCATCATCGGTGATGCACTCTCTTTTGAAATGAACACACCCAAAGAGGCAAAAGTCACACTCTACTTTTCCGAACAGCAGGCTGTGGGTTTCGGTACCATGCCTTTACAAAAACGTTTCCTTGTCGATGGTGTCTTTGACTCTGGCTTAAAAGCCTATGACAAGGCCATTATGTACACCTCGCTTGAAGCCTTTGAAAAACTACTCAAACGTAAAGACGGCATCTATGACGGTTTACATATTTACACGGAAGAGCCCATGAAAGAGATCAAAGCACTGCGTGACTTCCTGCCTGACAACATCATTGTTGAGGGGTGGTGGCAGCAGAACGGTAACTTCTTTTCAGCCATGGAGATGGAGAAGAAAGCACTCTTTCTCGTACTCCTGCTCATCATCCTGGTGGCTTCTCTGAACATCATCTCCTCTTTACTCATGACAGTCATGAGCAGACGTGCGGAGATCGCTCTCATGCGTACGCTGGGTGCCACAAAAGCAGAGATCAGGTCTATCTTTTTCAAGTTGGGGCTTATCATCGGATCGGCAGGTATCGTTGCGGGAACCGTACTTGGAGGTTTTGGTATCTGGGTCTTAACGACCTTTGACATTATTTCTATGCCGGAAGATGTCTATGGTACCAACAGACTGCCTGTAGACCTTACTTTGAGTGACTTCTCATTCATCATACTGGGCACTTCACTTATTATTTTTCTCTCTTCTCTCTATCCTGCGAAGAAAGCATCAGAGACTGACCCCCTTACCGTTCTGCGAAATGAGTAACTAAGGGGCAACCTTATTGAACATCTCCTGTTTACTCTGAGGCTTTAACGGTTTCTTTTGTGCTTTAGGTGCCTTGTTCAGTATGTGTGCGGGAGAAGTGAGTGTTCGCTTTATTAAATCTAACGGAAGTTTGAGTATCTCTTTGGTGGCAGAAGTCTTGACCACAGGCTTTTTGAGTGAACCGGTTATCTTCAGTCCGACCGTCATGCTCTTGTCATCCCCCATCAAAATGTACCCAAGTAGCGGTATGGAGCCTATGACCTTTCCCAACTCTCTTGCTGTCTGTATGGCAATGGTCACATTGATCGTGTTTTTTTTCAGGTCAATTTCGCCTTTACCGACAAAGTCTGCTGAAGTTCCTTTAATGTAAATGCTGTCAAAAATGATCTTGTCTTTGATTTTTCTATACTTGGCCACACCATGCTTAATGGTAAAGCCTTTTTTTGAATACCCGGGGTTATGCAGCGTTGCCAGAGCAGGCAAGGTGTTAATGAAAGCAAGGGTATTGTTGTACGCTTTAAAATCTTTCATCACCCCTCCTTCTATAACGATCTCACCATGCATCACTTTGTCAGGATTTCCATAGGCTTTGAAGGTATAGCGTCCGTGTTGCAAACCATTAAAGTTGATGAGTGGATGCAGCAACTTATCGCTAATACGTATGGCCTCTATTTTAAGTTTCGACCCCTGCTTTTTAAATATCACCTTGTCCTTTCCCAAAGTGGCTTCTGCCGAGATGTTACCCTTCGTCGTTCCTACAATTTTATAGTGGTCAGACTTCAGCGTATACTCTTTGTATCGGATATTACTCTTTTTTCCCAGGATCGTAATTCTCTTTAGCTTGGAAGATGAGGAAGCAGTGTTTTTCTTGTTGATCGAATCAAAAAGCATTTTGAGATCAATATTTAAATTATTCACACGCACCAGCGACTTGGCAAGATCTATCTTCAGTCTGTCATTGAAGGCTTGTAGTGTGAACTGATTTTTGGAGACACTTCCTTTACAGGGTACCTGTGTATAACACACATTATTTTTACTGTAAAAAAAACAGGCATTTCGTTTGAGACTACCCACATAGCTGAACGTTGTAAAATCCCTGGTCACCACATCCAGATGCCCGCCATCCATCTCAATGGGAAGATTTTTCAGGTAGGGTTTAATGCGCTTTAAATCTTGCAGTTGAACCTTAAACTTTTTCTTCTCTTTCAGCATTTTTATTTTGAGTGCCGGTACGTCGATCATTTGCCTGCCATAGTCTATATTAATAGCCAGATTTTTTTTCTTTAATTTTAAAAATGGATTTTTCTTTTCCCCAAGCGTAAGGTAGTCAATATCGGCTTTTAACTGTGCCACTTTACTTTTTAGTGTAATACGGCCATTGACCTTTCCGCCATACCAACGCTCTTTCACCTGAATATTTTTAAGTGTGATCACCCCCTTTTCATAATTCACCTTACCACCCAATACAGG
>JALSUP010000126.1 GCA_027071315.1 Sulfurovum sp. | reverse complement strand
TTACACCACGTTCTCTTAGCTCTTGTTGTGCTGATATTTTTAGTTTTCTTGCGTCTCGTTTTTCCATACGCTTATTATAGCATTTCTTAGCATAATATTTGACTGTTTAATTAGTGGTTTAATAACATTCTGTGGAAAGCTGATTTATTCAGCTTTCTTTAACACGGAATCTACGCGATTTTATCGATATTACGTGCTTCTACAAACAGTACCTCAAATTCTAAATAATCCAATGGATACTTTTTCATGAGAGACCTTGTCTCCTTATAGCTTAACTTCTTTTCACCTGAACTCACACCGGACTTTTTAATGTAACGAAACATTTCTCTCACGGAATCAAAATACAAAGTATAGGTATGGACTTCAAAAGTAACTGATTTATAATACTTGGATAAAGCCTCTTGTAATCTCTCTGCACTATAGATAGGAGAAGTCACGCCTGCCGTACGGTGGAGTGTTTTAAAAGTGTTTGATGTAAAGATGGCTGCATGTAACTGTTTGGAAAGTTTTGAGAGCTGCTCTAAAGTAAAATCAAGATCCTGACTCCATTGCAAGGCAGAAGAAGAGAGAATGAGTTCATACTCTTTCTGTGCTAAAGTGTCTGCAAAATCTCTCTTGTTAAAGTCACCTGCAATTTTGACAATGTTGTCTGCAGAAGGGTGAAGAGAAAGCATATTTACTGAAGAGTCAAAAGCCATTAAGTGTGCATAGTCAATGCGATGCTTTGCTAAATTCTTAGTTACTTCGCCTGAACCGGCACCCAGCTCCAGTATACTGCTATAGTGTTTCTTTGGGAGTTTGGAGACCAGTCGTTTTGCCACTTCTGCCTGAATCATATTGTGACTGTCGTAGGCATGTGCAAAGCGTGAAAACTCTTTTATAATCGTTGACATTCTGACCTTTCTTGAGTATTACTGCAGCAGGTAAATACCTACTGCAGTAATACTTCATCACACATTCAATCTTATTTAGGTATAATCCCGAAATTATACCCAAATTTATTGGGCTATGCACTATCTAAAAGAGGCTAATTATGACATCAACACTTTTAATTGTACAAATTGTACTTGCTATTGCGATCACCATCGCTGTTTTACTCCAAAAAAGTTCAAGTATCGGACTTGGCGCATACAGCGGCAGTAACGAATCTGTCTTTGGTGCAAAAGGGCCTACAGGATTTTTGGCAAAAGCAACATTTACTTTAGGTTTTTTCTTTATTGTCAATACCTTGGCACTGGGATATATGTATACAGCAGAGAACAGTAAATCTGTGGCTGATACGATCGTACCAAAGAACAATGCGGCGATTCCTGCTTCTCCCGTGAAGACAGAAGCACCTGCTCCTTCGGCACCTGCTGCACCAGCTGCGAAATAATAGACATTTTATTTTATTAAGGTCGGGGTGCCCACACCCCGACCTACAGTTACCACACCTTTTTCATTCACCCCTATTCTCTTTTTACCTTATAGCATAGAACCCAGATACAGGCACAACCCTTGGCTTCTTATCCCAAAACCTGAACCCAAAGGTAAAAAAGGGTAAAATTCACAGCATAACAGCTTAGGAGAACACAATGATAAATGAAGTTTTTGACCACACAACAGAACAGATGGATAAGAGTATTGAAGCCCTTAAGAGAGACTTTGCAACACTGAGAACAGGTAAAGTAACCACGGGTATCGTCGATAATATTAAAGTAGATTACTACGGGACAATGACAGCACTGACACAGGTCGGTAATGTGATCGCAACGGATGCAACGACCATTAGCATTACGCCTTGGGAAAAATCACTTTTGGGTGCTATTGAGAAAGCCATTCAGGAAGCGAACATTGGTGTAAACCCGAATAATGACGGTGACTTTATTAAACTCTTCTTCCCCCCAATGACATCAGAGCAGAGACAAGAGATCGTCAAGCAGGCCAAAGGGATGGTTGAACATGCAAAGGTGGCTATTAGAAACGTAAGAAAAGACGGTAACGACAAGATCAAAAAGCTTGAGAAAGAGAAAGAGATCTCTGAAGATGAGTCTAAAAAAGCACAAGAGCAGATACAGAAGATCACAGATGAGCACGTTGCCAAAATTGATGAGACGTTCAAAGTGAAAGAAGCAGATATTTTAAAGGTTTAAGATGAATGTAGAACAAGTTTATAAAGATGCCAATGCACTTCTGGATGGTCACTTTCTTTTAGCCAGCGGGAACCACTCATCGCGTTATCTGCAAAGTGCCAAAGTGATGGAGTACCCAAAAAAGGCTGCAGAACTGACAGATGCCCTTGCTGAAATGATCCGTGAGAACGGTATTGAAGTCGATACCGTCTGTGCCCCTGCACTCGGAGGTGTCTTAACAGGGTATGAACTGGCACGCTCTTTGGATGTTCGTTCTATTTTTGTTGAGAAAAAAGAGGGCGGTATGGAACTGCGCCGTGGTTTTGAAATTGCAGAAGGTGAGAAGATCATTATATGTGAAGACATTATTACAACAGGTGGTTCTGCCCTTAAGGCAGCCAAAGCCATAGAAGCACTGGGTGGAAAAGTAGTCGCCTTTGCTTCACTTGCGAACAGAGGATTCTGTAAACGCGTAGGTGGTTTAGATGAAGCGAAGAGTGCCTGTGCATTGCCACAGGACATTCCACTCTTTGCACTGGATGACTTTACCTTTGAGATGTATGCACCCGAAGAGTGTCCAATGTGCAAAGAGGGCAGTACGGCTATTAAACCCGGCAGCAAAAGCTAGCGCATCCTTTAAACATGAGGTGACTGACTAAAAGTTACAGGCACCTCTTCCCATATAGACTTCTCCGCAATATTGACTTTTCATACTCTCATCAACTGCATCATGCAGTTTTTCATACTCCTCTATCACAGAAGGCAGTTCTCTACTGTCAGGTTCTCTTCTGATAGCAAGAAAACCGATGATCTCATTGCTGTCGGAGAGTTTTGGCTGTATGGATGTTTCTGTCCAATAGGAGGAGCCATCTTTACGTATGTTATGAAAATAGCCCATCCATGTTTTTCCCGAAGAGGTCATTTTACAGGCATCTTTAAAGATCTTGGAAGGCATACCGGGATGCATATGAATACAGTGAGGGAAACCCATGATCTCTTCTTTAGCGTAACCGCTTGTCTCAACAAAACGTCTGTTGGCATACACGACCACGCCGTCAACATCGGTTTCAAGAATTAAATTTTTACCTGTATAGGCAACAGCAGTATCACTTTTCATCACTTCCACAGTTCAGTCCCTCTCTTGCTTTCATTTATTGTAACATGATAACACTCTGAATTTTATGAAACTCTCCAGACAATAGCACACTCTTCAACGGCTATGTCCGTTTTGCGTGGCTTTATACTGAATGTACTGATCTCACATTGGTCTATATTGTATTTATCATCAAGTAAGCTGATCTTCTCTTCAAGCTCATCATGTATAAGTGCAATATCATCGACTACTTTTGCCACACGCTCTTCTGCACGACTCATATCACCACGCTCTTTGAGAACATTACTTCCTTTTTTAATGGCACGGGAAATTTTTGTTGCTGTCAATCCCCGTCCGGTAAAGAGTCCGCTGAGTGTGGCTATTCCCACATCTATCATAGAGCTGAGAGAGTCCGATGACTCTTTTTCCACACGCTCCTTTGCCCGCTGCAGTCTTGCTGTCAGTACTTTCTCTTTTGCAGCATAGCGACTGTTCAATTTTTCTATCTCTGCTTCCTTTTTTTCGGAAAGAAGGTCTTGCAGGCGTACCATAAAATCTGCTTTGGATTCCCCTGCCCTGGACTCCAGTTTGGGAGAGGTACAGCGAAAAAGTTCGATTTTTTTATTTTGGTAAAGGTATGCTTTGAGATCAGAAGTCGCAGCACGCAGACCTTTGTCTTTAAGTACCAACTCGGGAAGGGGTGAGAATTGGGCTTTACTTGGTGCTTTATGCGGAAAAACCATAAAATTGAAATCTTCTTCTCTCCCCTCTTCCCATGAAAGGGCTACTGTCTCTTTTTCTAATTCCAGTGAAAGATTAAAAGGCTGTGCTTCGTCAATGCCTCTGCTCTGACTATAGAAGTGTACATTCCCTTCTGCCATTAAGGTAGGAACATAATTATTCTGTCCGCTGCTGTCAGGTTCAAAATATTGCGGGATGGACTTGTCTATGTTTTGGTAACTCATGAAATTTTGACTTCTTTGTATCATACTTTCTGCTGACTCGCCATCGAGATCATTATCCTCTTTTTGTGCTTTCATCAGTGTGGCTATCTCATCACGTTTTAATGGTCCTTTCAAATAAGAGAGTACCCAGCGTGTCGTAAACAGTCGAATGTCGTCCAAGTGTGCAGACTTGAGGAAGAAGGTTCTTTTTTGAAGATTTGACAACATGGCTTTGATTTCTGACTTCTCATACGTTGAACCGATCTTGCCCCCCAGCCCATCTATGACACGGTCTATATCCTGTGTGGTTTGAAGCCTACCGATGAACCACATACCAATATTGGAGAGTCCTTTATAGTCGAGGTCAACAGGGTTTTGCGTACTTAAGATAATACCCACACCAAAGGCACGTGCCTGCTTGAGAAGCAGCAGCATAGGCTCTTTACTCGGCGGGTTTTTGGTAGGCGGGAAGAAACCGAATATTTCATCCATGTAGAGCAGTGTTTTAAGGGCAGAGGTACCGCTTTGTCTACGCATCCATGCAATGTATTTATTTAACAGCAGTGTCACAAAGAACATACGCTCATCATCATTAAGGTGTGATATAGAGAAGATGGCTACTTTTGCTTTTCCGTTTTCATCATAAAGCAGTTTTTGGATATCGAGCGTCTCTCCCTGAAGCCACAGAGAGAAAGAGGGACTTGCCAAAAGCGAATTGAACTTACTGGCCAGTTTAAAGCGTTCATCCTGTGCATAAAAACGCTCCAGAGGCAGTACGCCTATCTTTTTAAAAGAGGGGCTGATGATCTTTCCTATCAGTGATTCAATAGAGACTTCCTCATCTGCCAGCCATGCTTTTGTAATAATCTGGGCTAAGAGTATATACTCTTTGGAGTCCATAGGGTCTGCCGTGATACCCACAAGTGAAAGCAAAGAAACAGTTGTACTTTTCAGGTAGGAAGCAAAGGCATCACTCTCTTCCATAATTTCTGAAGGGGGACGCTCGAGTGAGGACATGATATTGATAGAGACACCGGCTGTACTGCCAGGGGTGTAGATGGTCTTAGGTACATTTTGAAAGGTACGTACACGTGAGGCATCCTGATGCCAACTCTCAATACCCTCTTTCCATGTGGCTGCTGTCTGGGCCGCATAAGCAGAGAGTTCTTTCTCTTTTGCTTTGGCCTCATCTGCCACCCAGGGTTCAAAACTTTTGGCTGAGAATTCAGGGTCTGCGAGACAGAGGTCTCCCATGTCACCTTTGGGGTCGATGATAATAGAAGGGATATTGTCGATACAGGCTTCTTCTATCATACTCACACCCAGACCTGTCTTACCTGAGCCCGTCATACCGATAATGGCGGCATGGGTGGTGAAGTTTTTATTTTTGAGGAGGGTGAGTGTTTCACTGGCCTGCATAGTAGATTTGTCTATCTCTTTCCCAAGATAAAAAAGTCCCAACTTTTCATAGAGTTCTCTCATTGTCTATCCTTCTGAGCAGATTTTATTACTGACAATAATTGTAACAAAATATCAGAAGAAGAAGGCTTATCCGGCATTTACACCAGAAAAGTCCGCTAAGAAGAGAGTCTCTTAGAATGTGGGAGTAGAACCGGGTGTCGCGGGCACAAATGTCGGCGGTGTCACATCTCCTGTCGGTACGGCATTTGGGACTATGCCCTTTTTAATTTTTTTTCGTTTTTTCTTCACAGGCTTACTGACTCCCTGGATCATAAAGGTAATCGCCTCTTTGCGCTGCTGTTTCAAAAGCACCAGTATCTTATCGCCCTTATAGTAGACATCGAAAAGTTCTATATCTTTCATGACTTTATCGGCTTCAACACGCTCTTCTAATCCTAAAGGGAGCTGATAGTCATAGCCTTCTACCCGTAGCAGTGTTTTATCTTTTTTCAGTACTACCCAACATACTTTTGCAAGGGAAAGGTTATAGAGTGAATTACGTGTGTTTTCAATGCAGACTCTGGAGAATTCATCTTTCTTAATGCTGATATTGCCATCGGAACTTGCAAGGTCCAAATAGAGGGTATCAGTTGCCTGTGTGATTTTTTTTGCTTTTTCCAAGTGTTTAAAAAGGTGTGTGTTGGAGTCTCTGAGCAGGGCAACGGTTTCATAGAGTGCAGGCAGTATGAGTCCCATCAGCACAATGGCGATGAGTACTTCTATGATGGTAAATGCCGGACGCTTGAGCATTAGCCGTCCATCATCCCGACACGGATGGCTTCTTCGTAACTGGTATCTCCGGCAATAAGCATTGTTTTGAGTTTATCGGCAATGGTGATCATACCATTTTTCTTCATGGCTTCTCTGACCTGATGGTCGTTAAGTCCGTCTTTGACCATCTCTTTCACGCTGTCATCAATAATGAAAAGTTCACCAATGGCCTGTCTTCCTTTGTATCCTGTAAAATCACACTCTTTACAGCCCATGGCTTTAAAGTAAACCTTCTCTTCGGGAAGTTCTATCTCCTGTGCAATGACAGGAGAGAGTCGTGTCTCTTCTCTACAGTTGACACAGAGCTTTCTTGCCAGTCTCTGGGCTAAAACACCCAGGAGTGTTGAAGAGATAAGGAAATCTTCAATCCCCATATCCATCAGACGGCTTAAAGAAGAGGTCGCATCATTGGTATGAAGCGTGGAGAGCAGGAGGTGTCCCGTTAGAGCAGAACGAAGGGCGATTTCTGCCGTTTCGGAGTCACGGATCTCACCGACCATAATGATGTCAGGATCCTGTCTCAAAATGGAACGCAAACCTGCGGCAAAGGTCAACCCTACTTTAGCATTGACCTGTATCTGTGATATATTGTCCGCATTGTATTCGACAGGATCTTCGACGGTAATAATATTTTTGTCAGGCGTTGCAATATGCTGAAGGCAGGCATGCAGTGTGGTTGATTTACCCGAACCAGTCGGTCCGGTGACCAGTATCATACCGTGGGCATGGTTCAGGAGTTTATAGAGCTTTTGCGTAATATCTTCCTGAAAACCAAGGGACTCCAGAGTCGGAATATGCTCACTCTGTGCCAGGATCCTCATGACCACGCGTTCCCCGTGATAGGTGGGAAGCACAGAAACCCTGACATCGAGTGTTTTACCTGAAATAGAAATTTGTGTACGACCGTCCTGGGGGATTCTTTTTTCCGAAATATCCAGACTGGAGATAACCTTGATACGGTTGATCACCAGACCAATGATACTACGCTCAAGGTCAAGATGTTTTTTAAGCGCCCCGTCAATACGCAGCCTAACTTCCCCTTTTCTCTCTCCACTCTCAATGTGAATGTCAGATGCCCCTTTTTTGAGGGCTTGGAAAAAGAGTGAATTCACCAGTTTGATAATAGGAGCAGACTCTTCACTGGAGAGAAGATCCTGTGAATTTCGAATGAAATCAAGCAGGTCTGATTCTGCCTCGATCAGTTCATCGGAAGTCGTCGACATCTCTTCAAAGTCTGAGCCTGTCTGTATTTCAAGGAACTTGTTCTTCAGCCTCTCAAAACTCTCCTCATCTAAACGGACAATAGGGTATTCCAAACCGAGTTGAGAGAGATGGTTCAGGGCTTCCCCCAGTGTACCCAGCTCTACAATGGCTGTTTTTTCACCCTCAAGTGTAGAAAAAAGCAGAGAGTGCCGTATGGCCAGTTTATGGTTGATCTCTTCTTCCCAGAGGGGTTCAAGATTGACATCTTCCAGGTAAGGGAACTTCATTACTAGAAATCCTCCACGCTGCTGTTAAGCAAGTCTAAGTTTGAACTTCTGCCACCTGACTTAAAAGGACTTCTTGCAGGTGCCGTATAGCTATTCGCTGCCGGTGCCCTCTTTGTTTTACAGCTGCTGCCTTTAAAAAAACCATCATCTTTTTTAGCCTCAAGTACTGAACGCATATACTCATTGTAACGCCCCTGTACCTCTTCGAGTTCAGAGAGCATTTTTTTGAGTTTCTGAAGGTCATCGGATCTTCTGACAATATAGGGTGTCAAGTAAATGACCACATTGGTCTCTCTGCTCAAGTCAGAGTTATGCGTAAAGAACATTTCGCCTAAGACAGGAATATCACCGAGGAATGGTACTTTCTGTACCCCTTTCCCTCCTGCATTTTTAATGAGTCCCCCTAAAATGATCGTCTCTCCGTTATTGACAATGGCATTCGTCTTTACCTTTCTCTTGGTGGTTGTCGGACGGTCTGCACTTGGAGATTCATTGTCTAAGACATCCTCAATGGTTGTTTCTACATCCAGTGTTACTTTATTGTTACTGGAGAGTCTCGGTTTTACTTTCAGTGTCAACCCGATGTCTTCTCGGGAGTAGTTGTTAACCACATTGGAAACACCCGAAGTTGACTGCTGTGCCTGTGTCAAAATAGACCTTGTCTGACCGACATATATTTCAGACTCTTTGTTGTTCGTACATAAAATAGAGGGTTCAGAAAGAATGTTCGCTGCACCGTTACGCTGTAGAAGATCTAAAGCCGCACCCAGGGCAAATACTTTGTCTGTTGAGTCAAATTTAAAGGCAGGGTCCGTTGTGGTAATGGCATTACCATTATTATCAAGTACGGTTGTCGTATTGTTTGTATTGAGGAAACCCAAAAGTGCCGGAGACATTTGCAAAGCATTGCCACCAAGATTGGCTGCCATGGTAAAGAGTCCCGAAGAGGTTATGGTACCCCCGTTCATTCCGTACTTCAATCCAACCTGCTGCGCAAGATTTTTGTCTACTTCTACGATCTTTGCTTTCACATACACCTGTACTTTCGGGATATCGATCTGCAAGACTGTTCTTCGAATATTCCGTATCTGCTCTCCTGTCGCCAGTACGATCAGTGCATTTCTCTCTATGTCGGAGACAACCATCGCTTTGGTGGCAGGTTTCCCGCCTTTTTTTGGTATTTTCGTTGCCATATTATTCATTTGGGAGACCAGTTTTGAGAGTATCTTTTCCATCTCTTCCACATTGGAATTCTGGAGACGGATCACATACATCTTCTGTGTCTGGTCATCTCCCTTGATATCCAACTGCTTGATATATTTGATCATTCTGCGTGTATTGTCCGCTTTCCCTACCAGAATAATGGAGTTGGTCGCTTCATCTTTAAAGATATCCACTTTTTCACTCTCAATGGTCTGTGGAAAGAGTTTTTTAGCCATATTGGTCGCATTTGGGAAGACATCTTTCACCGATGAATTCCTCAGTTTAATAACGGTAGAACGCTTAATACCGCGCTGTTCTACGGCATTGATGATCTTGGAAATGGAACGCAGTGCTCTTGGGGTTGCGGTAATTGCCAACACATTATTCTCTTTGAAAGAGATCACTTTTGCATTTTTATGCAACAAAGGTTTGATCTTTGCTCTGATCACGGCGGCATTGGAGTTTTTCAGCGGGAACATGACCGTTTTCATCGTTTCTCCTTCGACGGAAGAGCTGACATCCAATCCTTCCCCTGCGGCGAGTGAGCCTTTGACCACTTTGTAGAAGTCACCCTGATCAATAATGGTGTAGCCTTTACTTCCCAGTATGGAGTTTGCCAAAGCCATTAAAGAGCTTTTCTTGATAGGTTCTTGAGAAACAAAGTTTATTTTCCCTTTTAAGTCACCCTCTATCAAAATGTTTTTATGTGTAATTTTGGCAACCATC
This sequence comes from Sulfurovum sp., assembly GCA_027071315.1. Taxonomy (GTDB): domain Bacteria; phylum Campylobacterota; class Campylobacteria; order Campylobacterales; family Sulfurovaceae; genus Sulfurovum. The sequence continues at coordinate 51,144 of JALSUP010000126.1, read as the reverse complement.
TCTACAAAGTCTTTCACTGTCAGGTCACGAAAATTGACATCAACAGTTTCTTCTTCTGCATGTAGTCCAATGGTCAGAACAAACACTATGCTCATTATTATCTTAGTTAATTTCATACTCTAACTCCATTTCTTTTTTACCCCTTAATATGACAAGTGACAGGTTGTCAACGTCTTTAATATTTTTATATGTATTGAAAGCTGCGCTGTAAGAGTTGATCTCTTCTCCATTAATGGACTTGATCACATCACCGCGCTTGAGTCCGAGCTTGGAAAAAGGAGAACCTCGCTTGACAAAAGTGATCTTGAAGCCCTTTAGTTTACCATTCTCTTTAAACTCTGTAATACCGATATTTTTGTAAATATCGTCCATATTGCTGGCATAATGATCAAGCAGTGATTTGTCAACGATCTTATGGTCTCCGGCATCTACGATCTCACCTTCAACAGCTACAGCTGCATTGTTACGTGCTGCAGGTCTACTTTCTGCACGCGTAAAAGAAGAAGGACGAATGCTCCCTTGAGAGCTTGAACTCTTTTTGGCTTTGACCAAATCAACCTTATAAGTCTTTCCCTCTTTGGTGAATGTCGCATAGTTGCTTCCTCCCCCTAAAAGTGTAAAGCCATTGATCTCATCTCCACGTCCCAGTATTTTTGTTTTTCTTTTATATTCAATGGTAATGACTGTATTGTCGGAGGCATTGTAGACAGCGATGAGACGAATGTCTTTAATGCTCCCTGCGATCTTGACGACTTTTTTCTCCGCCTTTTTAGGTACCAGAGCGTCGTTGGGTGTCAACTTCACTCTATAGTAAAGTGACTTGCCTCCTACTTTCTCTTCATGGTCCACCCCCTCGGAGGAGAGCCAGTTGATCTCCACGACAAGCCACAGGATCTTTACCACAAGCAGGACAATAAGAACCGTGAGCATACTTTTAAAAAAAGAAGCTTTAAAAAGATGTTTCATAATACAAGCCTTTCTCATCTTTTTTCAACTGCGCCCTAATGTTCTGTATGGCTTTTGCTTTGACAATGTCTACACGTACTTTACGTGCCTGCAAGTCTATTTTTCCTTCGGCAAGACCAAAGTCTCCCAACGCCGTCAGAGAGACAGACAGAGGGGAAACTAGAGAGTGCACCAGGAGGACATTGTCAATGTCTCCGGGAACAAAAGTACGCAAAGAGTCATCAAAGTGAAGTCCTTTGATCTCTACTGTGGTATAAAACAGCAGGGTAAAGAAGTCAATCTCATCGATGCTGGCAATTTCAATACCTTTGTAAAACACTTTGGCTTCTTTGAGTTTCAGCGACAAGAGACCTGTCTCTCTCTTTGTCTCTTGAATAATAATATCTTCTGTCTGCAGTGATTTTTCGAGTGTAAAATAGAGCTCCTCTTTTGGCATAAAAAAGAGCAGTGCAAACCAAAAAATAAACAGAGAGAGAAGCGTTGTTTTTACCACTTGCATTTTAACTCCAGAGTGTAAGATCCATTTTCCTGATGTAAGTTAATAAGCTCGATCTGTACACCCAGGTTAAGCAGCGTTGAACTGATCTTGTTCAACTCTTTTGCACTAAGGTCTTTATAGCGTACAGAAAGTTTTTTTCCTTTTTTCTGCCATGTCACTTTGGAAGCGGGTGCAATGCTCTGCAGTTTATCGACTTTTTTCCCTGTATTTTTATTGACCCAACGTTTCTTTAAGACAAGGAGTTCTTTAAACTCCTGGGCAGAAGCCTTGAGTGAACGTGTCATCTCAGTACGGGAAGAGACTTTTGACTGCTTATAGCCAATCGCCGAGAGTAAAAGCAAAAAAGAGAACAGGACAATGAGTTCATTTTGATAACGTTTTAAAAATATCATCGTTTTTCCTCAATGCTCACAACGTTGCCCGTTAAGGTTTTGACTTGAGTAAAGCCCTCTTTTTTAGCCAGTTCCTGTAAACGTCGTGTTACTTTTGCATCGCTGCAGAGGAAACGGACAGAAAAGCCCTTGTTATCCATTTTGAAACTTTCAATTTTGACCCCTTTAAAGATCATCTCGCCCACGGTTTTGATGTATTCACGTTTAGCTCTCTCATCCTTGTCAATCTGACGATACTTTTGGGCAATACTTTGGCGTTTGTATTGACTCTGCAAGGCAGGATACTCTTCCAGCAGTCCATTAATTTCATCTTGAAGTGTTTGGGAAGCGCTTCCGTAACGCCAACCCTCTACAAAAAAAGTGAAGGAGAAGAGTATAAAGAATGCAGCCAAACCAAATGCCTGTTTTCGTGTAAAAAGGGCACTCGAAGCACTGTGGAGTGTCAAGCCTTGCTTAGGAGTAAAACTGTCATCAAAAGAGACAGGGCTAAGACCTTCCGGCAAGGCGGTCTGGGGGACATTGACAACCGTACCGTCAATGGCCAGCAGTGCATCTTTTTCTCCCAAAAGGACCGGGTTTTCAAAAGAGGGGCAGGACTGCTGTGCAAAAAAGACTTTAGCCACTTGTGTCGTCGGAATCCCCTTACTCTTTAAAAAGAGGCTAATGGCCGAAAGGTCATAGGCAATAAAGACCCACCTGTCTGCCTCTTTATAGACCATATAGTCATACTTTTCCGGATGTTCAAGCAGTCCGTCAAAAAGTGAGGGAGCGATCTTCTTTGCCTGAAAGGCATATTTCACCGGCAAAGCTTCTCTTTTGAGGGTATAAAATTGTGGTGGCAACATAATATTGACTGTTTCAGAAAAAGCCTGCTGAGGCATATTTCTATACACAAGCAGCAGTCTGTTACTGTTTCCCAAGAAATTCAAAATATCTTACCTCCCCGTCCATATCTTCGAATCTGAAGCCGAAGTGTTCTCCTTCGTACTCATACTGTATTTCACAGCGTGCCTGGGAAAGAAACTCTTTCACAAACAGCTTTTCCTCATAATTTGCAGCCATACTTTGGACAAATGTCTTCAACTCTATACCGCCCGGTACCCACTCCTCTTTGACCGATGCCAGGTCAATGTCAAAAATGACGGCAAGCAGTTCTGCTGAAATGTAATTACCGTCTATGAGGTTCTCATCTGCGTACTTGCTCACAGGGTTAAATACAAAGTACTTGTCCCAGGGAACGGTACCTATTTTACTGTCATCGGATTCGTATTGATATCTGTCCAAAATATCTGCAAATTGTTTATACGTTATAATACCATTTTTTTGTCGCAACCTGCTTTGTTCCCTCTGAACATACTTTTTCTTTGCCCCTATCTCTTCCAAAAGCATCTCTTCGAGTTTTGAAGCATCTTCAAGGTCATAACTCTGGGCAATGGTGTCAAATGTTTTTTGGGCAACGGTGTATTGACTTGTCATGTTGACATCATTCGCAAAGGACAACCAGTTGATATTGACACCGGCTGACATAGGTTTACACTCTACGATGACAGAAAATCGCCCGTCCGGAGAGACCAGGGGTACAGGCGACAGATAGAGTACAGAATAGAGTGTCTTCTTCTTTTTAAAGCCTTTAAAGACTTTCTTGATATCTGCATAGTAGAGGTCTGCCTGGATCATGGCTTTGGAAGTGCTGGCATCTTGTCGTGCCTCGTCAAGATAGTTGACAAGTACGGCAGAGAGTGCAATGATGACTGTGAGTGCTGAAAGCGTTAAAATAAGAGCAAAACCCTTTTTGTATGCTACACTGTGGTGAAAAGGATTCTCTGGTTCATACATAATCAAGGCTCTGTTAAAGTAAATTGGATAATATTATACCTAAGCAAACTAAAGGGTTACAACAAGCACCCTCAAAGGATATAAATGAAACAAAATACTGGATTGAGAACGGGTTTCTCTCTCATTGAATTACTTATCGTTATTGTCATTCTGGGAGGACTCGTTGCCGTGGTTGCACCGGGGCTCATGGACTCTGCCGATCAGGCAAAAAGAGATACCGTCTGTCTTAAAATGAATGACCTCAAGAAACGACTTGATATGTTCAACCTGGACAATGGTGTCTACCCTGATACAGAAGAGGGATTCGAAGCACTTTTAAGCAATCCGGATACAGAAAAATACCCGAACTACCGAGCAAAGCCTTACTTGAAAAAACTTCCTAAAGACTCATGGAGGACACCTTTTGTCTATCTTAAAAAAGGGGATGATGTAGAGATCATCTCTTATGCTTCAGACAGAAAAGAGGGAGGAGAAGAGAATAACAAAGACATCCTCTTCTCAGAGTGTAATAAATAATACACAATATGCCCAAAACACGAAGAGAGAAGTTGGTTAAGGGGTTCACACTCATTGAACTCCTTATCGTCATTATTATCATCTCTCTTGTCTACTATCTTGGTTTTTCCGGTATGGAGAACACTAAAAGCAAACCCAAGGCACTCACCCCTGTCAATTTAAAATCATCAATTGTCAAGTCTGAACTTTTTTCAGGAGAAGCAACCCTTCTCTGTATTGACAACTGTAAAACCTGTTACTTACGGAAAGATATCTCTTCCCCTTTTGAAGCCTATGAAAATACGATAGACCTTAAAGGATTACAGGTCTATACACTGGACAGCAGAGACAGCCTTCAGCGTGTGGAATACGGACGCTATCAGGATGAAAAGGTCTGTCTCTCCATGCATTTTTACCCCAATGGCTCTTCCAGCCAGGTGATACTGAAACAAAAAGACAAAGTCTATTTTCTTCCTGCCTATTTTGGAGAACCTGCACGCTTTGATTCACTGGAAGATGCCAAAGCGTACTGGCTTCAAAATACACAAGCCGTTGCGAACAGTGGAGATTTCTATTGAAGACCCTTAAAATGACCCCTGCGTTTACGCTCATTGAAATACTTGTCTCGGTACTGATCCTTTCGGGGTCTATTGTCTATGCCCTGCAGATACACTCTCAGAACCATGAGCAGATCATTTATATTTCAGAGCGTTCCAAACTAGCCCTGCAGGACTCTCTTTTTGTGAGCGATACTGCACTTGCCTATCATAAGGAGAAAAAGTCTGCCTATGATGTCTTAGAGCGTTATTTCAGGATCGATGAACTCAAAAGCAGAGAGATCCTGAAGAAGATCGAAAGAGAGTACTACATTCCCGAAGCCATTCAGCTCTCCGAGAATGAAGAGGGTGTCCCTGCCGCAGTCGTGAACGAGATAAAGATCAAAGATAAATTCTCCTCTTCCTATTTTCATTTCAAGATCAATACTTTTTAAAAGCAGCGCCTATAGAGAACAAGATACAGCTAAAAAAGTTATAATACAGCCAAGAAGAAGAAGGACAGGATAGCGCATGCTTTTTAAGTACAAAGGGTTTGATAAAACCGGTAAACGGGTTAAGGGGACGGTATCTGCAAGCTCTAGTGAAGAGGCGGGACAGAAACTGCGCAGCAGCTCCATCTATTATGAATCCCTGAGCCCCACAAAAGAGTTCTCCTTTGAAGCTTTTTCAAAACGTCAAATGCCCGGAGAGATGCTTGCCATGTTCTCCAAAGAGCTCTCCTCCTATCTTAATTCGGGTATGACCATTCTAACTGCTATCAGGCTGCTTGAAAACCAGCACGAAGGAGAGAAGAAATACCTCTCTTTTCTCAACTCTCTTAAAACCATGATCGATGAAGGTAAATCACTCTACCATGCACTCAACAGCCAGAAAGTCTATGCTCTTCCGGAATTTTTCATACAAAGTCTGAATATTGCCGGACAGAGTGGTAAAATGGTCGAAGTTCTCACCAACATGGGAAACTTTTTCTCTGCCCAGAACAAAGTCAAAAAGCAGGTCAAAGGTGCCATGGTCTATCCTGCCATCATCTTTACCGTAGCCATTGCCATGACCTCTTTTCTCATTGCCTTTGTCGTACCGAAGATCACAGAAGTCTTTGAAGACACAGACCAGGCATTGCCTCCCATTACACAGTTTGTACTGAATCTTTCTGATTTTCTCACGGCCTATTATCTGCATATCATTATAGGCTTTGTTCTCATTGTTGTACTCTTTAAACTTGCCTACGCAAAAATAGATGCCTTTCACAGGCTGATTGACGGATGGCTCCTGAAAGTACCTGTACTGGGAGCACTCATACAGAACCATGAGCTGGGACGATTCTCCTATATCCTCTCCCTTATGCTCAGTTCCGGAGTAGCCTATGCACAGGCGGTACAGCTCTCTGCAGCCTCTTTCGGCAATACCAGACTCAAAGCCCTTTTTGATCAGGCATCGAACAAGGTGCTTGAAGGAAATAAACTCTCCAATGCCCTACAGATGGCCAAAGGGGTCAAACTCAAGCGAAACTTCATGCAGTCACTTGCCTTGGGAGAAGAGTCCAGTGAAGTGGCCAATATACTTGACAATATCTCTCACCTCTATGCCGAAGAGAATGAAGACAAACTCAAACTGCTGCTTGGGCTGCTTGAACCCTTTATGATGCTCTTCATCGGAGTTGTTGTGGGAGTCATTGTTTCGGCGATGCTTCTCCCGATATTTACGATGACCCAAGGATTAAAATAGTATTATTTATCAAATAAATGTAATAAGGAAAAATGATGTTTAAAAAACTGGCGCTTGCTTCTCTTCTGGCTTCATCTGTACTCTATGCGGACATGATAGGAGGAGAAATCTCTTTAGGTATCTATAGCCATACACCCACAGGGAGTGCTTCCTACACACTGCCATACATGACACTTAATGAAGAGGTCGACCTGGAAAATGATCTGGGATGGAGCGATGCGCAGGATGCCATGCTGAAAGCCTATTTTGAGCTTCCTTTGCCTTTTGTACCCAATGTGAAATTGGCTTACAGTAACTTCAACCAGTCCGGGGAAGGCACTGTTGAATCTTTCTCCTGGGGCGGTATCATCGGTCTGGATGGCACCATAGACACGGTACTTGACCTTCAAATGTATGATCTGACTGCCTATTATGAACTTTTGGATAATGTCGTGGAGATTGATGCGGGTCTTACCGCAAGATACCTGAATGGTAATATTGACGTGACACCTACAGCAGATTTTAATTTACCCGGATTCATACCGGACTTTTCTGTCTCTGCACCCCAGTCTACCGATATCGACATGTGGATCCCCCTGGTCTACGGTAAAGCGAGATTTAATATTCCAACGACAGATATCAGTCTTCAACTTGAAGGCAACGGGATCACTTATCAGGATACGACATTCTATGATTATGAGCTCAGTGCCCGCTATACCTTCGCCATGGGACTCGGGGTAGAGACAGGGTACAAGTCTATACACCTGGACAGTGAAGATCTCACTGACGGACTTGTTGTCGATGTTGACTCCTCCGGTCCATATGCTGCCGTTGTCTGGGATTTTTAATGGCAAAACAACGATTTAGAGATGTTAAGCAGGGAAAAGTGACCGTGCAGCACAGTGAAACAGAACAGCCGAAACACCTCAAAAGGAATTATGCTTCCGCAGGAAGCAAGGTCAAAGCATTTCTCACAGATTCATTTATGCTGGTGATGCCCATCATGTATATCATTTTCTATCTTGTTATGGGTGGACGGGAAGGGTTTGCAGAGCATAAAGCACTGGGTTGGCTCTACATTTTAGTGCCGCTTGTGATCGTGCAGACGGTCTTTATGTTCAAGACCGGCCAGACTCCGGGCTATCGCGCCTACGATATTACAGTGATCGATGAAAGTACCGGTGAGAAGCCTTCTCTCTTCATCATTGTTTTCAGAAATCTCTCTGCCATCCTTTCACTCTTTACTTTTTTCGGATGGATCCTGATGTTCTTCAGAAAAGACAGCAAAACACTGCATGACCTGCTCAGTGGTACGGCTGTGATTCAAAAACCCATGCCAGAAAAAAAACCTAAAACAGATGCCAAACCCTAAACCCTCACTTTCACTCTTTTTGAGTGCCTACTACTTTTTCTACTTTTCCCTTGTAGGGGTGTATGTTATCTTTCTTCCCAAGGTGCTGCTTGAACTTGGCTACACTACTGCGGAAGTCGGCATCATCTATGCTGCAGCACCGTTTATGCGATTTTTGCTTCCTTTTCTCTTTCGACATTTTGTCTCTCTGACCTTCAGGGTTTACCTGCTTGCACTGCTTATGACCTTCGTCAGTACCCTGCTTTTTTTGGGTACAGTCGATGATTTTTGGCTCTATTTTCTTGCCAATCTTCTCTTGGGTGCCTCCATGGGAATTTCGCTTCCTTATGTGGAAACCATTGCACTCGCTTCCCTCTCAAAAAACCGTTACGGGAAAGTACGTCTCTGGGGTTCACTTGGCTTTATGGGTATTGCCCTCCTTCTTGGGAAAATACTCTCTGCGCCCTACGAAGCACTCTATTACCTCGCAGCAACTGCCTTTTTAACACTGATCTTTGGCGGTATTTTAATCAGGCATGACACCATAGACTACCCGGGAACGCAGGACAACCGTTCATTCTCCCTCGGCAAATACTGGGCATTCTGGCTCTCTGTCTTTTTAATGCAGGTGGGCTTTGGCGGGTTTTATAACTTCTTTACCATTTATCAGACCGATCACGGTGTCTCTCTTGAAGTCACTTCCTGGATGTGGAGTTTCGGTGTTGTCTGTGAAGTACTTATGCTCTATTTCCAGGGACCGCTGCTGCACAGAAACCTGCTGAACATTCTCAAATTCGCCACGCTTGTCACTGCCGGACGATGGCTCATTCTTTACCTGTTTCCAGACTCTATTGGCTTCACTTTCGCTTCACAGTCTCTGCATGCCGTCTCTTTTGCCCTCTATCACACCGCTGCCATTACCTACGTTTTTTCACTCTACACCCAGAAAAAGCTGGCACAACAGTTTTTCCTGGGCATTGCTTTTGGTTTGGGTGGCTCGGTGGGTGCCCTGCTTTCAGGACAAATTTACGGAGAGAATATCTTTCTTATTGAAGCACTTATCACTTTGGCTGCTTTCTTTGTACTCTGGATACACCAAAAACGTAAAGAGGAGATACTTTCATGAAATATGACATGCCCGCTGTTCTTTTTGCCGGAGGGAAAAGTTCCCGAATGGGAAAAGACAAAGCCCTTCTCCCTTTTTCAGGCTACAAAACACTCAGTCAATACCAGGTTGAGCGTCTTTTAGCACTCTTTGACACTGTGTACATTTCCGCAAAAGAAGATAAGTTTGACTTTGAAGCAGACATCATTACAGATCGTTACGAGGCACACTCACCTCTGGTAGGAATGGCCAGTATTTTTGAAACACTGGAGACAGAAGAGGTCTTCATCTTATCGGTAGATGCACCCTTTGTCGATGCCAATGTCATTGAAAAGCTCATGCAGAACAAAGAGGGGCACGATGTTGTCATTGCCCAGAGTCCTGCCGGGAAACAGCCTCTTTGCGGTATCTATAAACGCAGTATTCTGCCTGTGGCACAGGCACATATTGAAGAAGACAATCATCGAATCGGAAATCTGTTGAAAAAGGTGAACACACATCTTGTCAGCTTTGAAGATGACCAGGTATTTAGCAATCTAAACCATCCCCATGAGTATGAAGAAGCCTTAGCCCGACTTAAAGATTAATGTGGGTTAATCTCTTTGGTCCCATCGATCATTTGTAACATCAGTTTTTTAGAGAAGAAAAGGAATTTCTCAAAAAGGGTACTGTGGTACTTGTCTTTATGGTAGATCATCAGGAAGTCTCTTTTACATTCAAAGTTTTTCACATCTACCTTGTAGAGCTTCCCTTCACTCAGTTCATTCTCCACAGAAATTTTAGAAATACAGGTTAAACATTCACGGTTCATCAAAATACTCTTGATCGATTCTGTATGTCCCAATTCAAAAAAGATATTGAGGTTGGTAACCTTGTCTTTAATATAATTTAAAAAGACTTCTCTGGTACCGGAACCCTCTTCTCTGAGTATCCATCTCTTATCGGCCAATTCGTCAATATATTTTTCTTCTGCAAGTTTGGCATCGGAAGTCACTACGATCAATTCATCTATACCGATCTTCTCCTGAATAATATCTGACCCGGAAACAATACCTTCAACAAAGGCAACGTCAATACTGCCCTCCTGTATCATCTGCGTGATCTCTTTGGTATTTCCCTCTTTGAGCGTAATTTTCACATCGGGATAAGAGGACATATAGGAACAGATGATGGAGGGCATCAGGTAGTCAACAATCGTGGTACTCGCACCCACGCGGATCATGCCTTTGTTCTCGGAATTCTTAAATTCATACTCAATGTCTGAAAGCTTTTTAAAAATGGGTTCTATCTCTTTGTGAAAAGCACGCCCTACTTCATTGAGTACCAATTTTTTGTTGATTCTGTCAAAGACAGGTCTGCCCAATATGTTTTCCAACTCTTTAATGGACATGGAAATAGCGGACTGACTCAAATTCATCTCTTTTGCCACATTGGTCAAGTGACCGGACTTCACGACATTGAGAAAAATCTGCATTTGCCTTAGGGTTATTTTCATCGTTACCTCATTTTTTTAGTGATTAATTGGCCAAGGAGACTGCATGTATGCAGGATTTCCAAAGATTATCTATTAAACTTATTACATTGCTTTATTCAATTAATTTTTCATTATATCAAAATTATGGTAGAATTCCTGAAATCTAATCAATAATTTTGAACAAAAGGGTCAATATGGCATTTTCTAAACAAAACAGAATAGGAACACTGAGCGGTATCTTTTTCGTTGCTATCTTTGCAGCGGGTGCAACCTATATTGCGGGACTCGGTCCAGTCAAAGCTTTGGGGCTTTCCCCTCTGGTCATTGGTATTGTCATGGGTATTTTTTATGCTAATACCCTGCATAACCATACACCTAAAGAGTGGCAGTCGGGTATCACTTTCTCCGGAAAGAAGATCCTCCGTTTCGCCATCGTTATCTACGGTTTCCGTATCACTTTCCAGCAGATCGCCGATGTGGGGATGGACGGATTCCTCGTCTCTCTCATTATGCTGACCACGACACTGATCCTCGGTTCATGGGCAGGTACCAAGCTCTTCGGTATGGAAAAAGACACTTCCATCCTGACCGCTTCAGGTGCAGCGGTCTGTGGTGCGGCAGCGGTACTGGCGACAGAGCCTGTCCTCAAAGCCGAAGAGTATAAAACAGCCGTAGCTGTCTCGATGGTCGTACTTTTCGGAACTATCTCCATGTTCCTTTACCCGGTACTCTATACCACTATCATCGAGCATGCAACAGGCTTCCTGCATATGACAGCCAGAGAATTCGGTATTTATGTAGGCGGTACCATCCATGAAGTCGCTCAGGTCGTTGCCGTACCGGCTTCTGTACCTGGTTCTCCTAAAGAGATGGCAGATGCCGCGGTCATCGTGAAGATGACACGTGTCATTATGATCGCCCCTATGCTGATCGTACTGGGTCTTTACCTTGCCTGGGAAGCCAAAAAAGCGGGTGGCGAATCAGGCGGGAAAACCAAACTGGTTATCCCCTGGTTTGCGGTCTACTTCATCATGGTAGCGGCATTCAACTCCTTCCACCTGATCCCGCAGAATATCGTTGATGTCATCAACGAGATCGACACATTCCTCCTGACCATGGCCATGACGGCACTGGGTATGGGAACGATCTTCGCCAAGTTTAAAGGTCTGGGACTGGCTCCTATCTATACTGCGGCAACTATGTTTGGTTGGCTGGTCATCGGTGGTTTCGTCATCACCAAGATGGTGGTAGAAGTATTGTAACCGTAGGGTGCGTTTCCCAACGCACCTTTTGTTAACCCTTTTGGTGAACGGTATATTTTATGCAAATTTTATTATGTGGTGCGTTGGGAAACGCACCCTACAGATACCTATTTTCTTCTTCTGTAACTCAACGCTTCCAGAATATCTGATTTTTCTATCATTTTATTCCCATTTAAGTCTGCGATGGTTCTGCCTATCTTCTTTAAAGAGGCAATACTTCTATGTGAGAGGGCAAATTTACCTATGGCACCTTCAAGAATTTTTACTGCATCCCTGCTGAGAAGACAATAACTTTCTATCTCCTCTTCTGTCAGTTTTCCGTTAAGACGCTGCTGTCTTCTGCTCTTTTGCATTTTAAAGGCCGAGAGTACCGCTTCATGCATCTCTTCAGAGCTGATGTCTCCTTTGTCATCACTCTGCACTTCCTGCATCACTACAAAAAGATCAATCCTGTCCAAAAATGGGTCAGAAAGTTTATTCTGATAGCGCTTTATCTCCATCTCTGAACAGCGGCATATCTTCATTTTGGAGAGGAGATTTCCACAGGGACAGGGGTTCTGTGCAGCTACGAACATAATGTCTGCTTCGTACTCTATCTTGGCATTGACTCTGGCAATGTGGACTTTTTTATCTTGCAGAGGTTCTCGAAGGGCTTCGAGTACATTCTTGGAAAAGTGCGGGAGTTCATCAAAAAAGAGTACACCCTTATTGGCAAGGGCCACTTCCCCTATCTTCGCACTTGTAGAACCGCCGCCGAATATGGAAGCCGAAGTAGCGGTATGGTGAGGGCCTCGTATGGGACGTAAGGCTTTAAAGTCAGGTGTGACACCATCAAGAAATTGATGCTTGGCGATGGAGAGGATCTCCTCTTCGTAGAGTGGTGGTAAGATGTCTTTAATACGCTTGGCGATCATACTTTTCCCACAGCCGGGGTTCCCCTCCATCAAATAGTTGTGCATACCGGCAGCAGCAATGAGAGAAGCCCTTTTGGCAATGCTTTGCCCCTTCACATCTAAAAAATTACTCTTATAGCTACGTTCAAAATAGTAGGGTATGTCATTAATGGTAAAACTTTCCGAGTCATAAGAGAAAGCCTGCACGTTGGCTTTAAAGTTTTTACTTTTCACAATATCCAGAGCTTCGCTCAGTGTCTCAACTGCTATAAAATCAACACCGGAAATGTGGGAGAGGTAGGAAATAGACTCTTTGGGTACGATGGCCCGTTTGATAAGCCCCTGCTCTTTGAGTGAAAGTACCAGAGGGAAGAGCATCGAAGAACTTTTTACCTTTCCGTCAAGCCCCAGTTCACCAAAGACAAAGAGTCCCTCCTCTTCTATATTGACTTTGTGCAAAGCAATAAGAAGGGCAATAGAGAGGTCCATATGCGTACCATTCTTTTTAATATCGCTAGGGCTTAAATTGACCGTTATTTTAAGGGGAGGAAAGACAAAGTCATTGGTGAGAAGGGCTGACTTTGTCCGCTCTTTAGATTCCTGTATGTCTGAACTGGCCAAACCAACCACAGCAAAGCCGGGAAGTCCCTTGGTAAAGGTTGCTTCGACTTCAATGACTTTGGCATTGACACCTTCGAGTGTGGCACAGGCCAGACTGTTGACAATGACTGTCTCTTTTGCTTTTTGTTTGACTTTGGGTGTTTTCATTTTGGGTGGAGTACCACTATCTGCATGTGCATTCATACGGTAGTGTGACATAGTTTGGGAGTTTTATTAAAAAATATGTCATATTGACATATTTTTTAAGCTAATACTTGAAGATTATGCTTTCTGACGTTTTGCCCACTCTTTTTCAAACTTTTTACGTTTGAGGAAAGAGAGTTTTTCAATGAAGACTTTCCCGTCAAGGTGGTCCATCTCATGCTGTATGGCAATGGCTAAAAAACCGTCATCTTCTATGATCTGTTTCTTCCCATGACGGTCGAAGTATTCTACTTTCACATGCTTGGCACGCTCCACATCTTCATACACACCGGGAATTGAAAGACAGCCTTCCTGAAATTTCTCCAAGCCGTCTTTGGCAAGAATGACCGGGTTGATCATTTCAAGGGTATTCTCTTTTGGCTGATCATTGGCAGAACGCTCTTCACCATATTCTTCCCCCTCCTGATCGTCCAGAGGGATATTGATGATAAGTGCACGCTGTGCCTCACCTATCTGGATGGCTGCCAGCCCTACACCGTTCTTTGAACGCATGGTTTCATACATATCGTCCAAAAGGGTATGGAGGTCAGCATTGAATTCACTTACCTCTTTAGAGATGAGTTTTAGTCTTTTATCCGGGTAGACAACAATTTCTCTGATCATCCAGGAACCTTAGTTAAAAGACTTTGTCAATACTTTGTCAATGAGACCGTAATCAACGGCTTCCTGAGAAGACATGAAGTTGTCACGCTCTGTGTCTTTTTCGATCTGCTTCGCTTTTTTACCGGTCTTCTCTGCCAAAATATGATTGAGTGTGTCTTTCAGTCTCTGGATCTCCTGCGCCTGTATCTGGATGTCTGTCGACTGTCCCTGTGCACCGCCTGAAGGCTGGTGGATCATAATACGTGCATTCGGCAGGGCATAACGCTTCCCTTTGGTACCGGAAGCCAACAAGAAAGCACCCATAGAGGCTGCCTGACCGATACAGATAGTCACAATGTCCGGCTTAATGTAGTTCATAGTGTCAAACATAGAGAGACCTGAAGTAATGACCCCACCCGGAGAGTTGATGTAAAAGTAAATGTCTTTGTCCGGATCCTGTGCTTCCAGAAAAAGAAGTTGTGCCACAATGGAAGAGGCTACCTGATCATTCACCTCACCGCTCAGCATGATGATTCTGTCTTTGAGCAATCGTGAGTAAATATCGTACGATCTTTCACCTCTGCCTGTCTGTTCTACAACGTATGGAATATAACTCATGAATTGCCTTTATTAATAGATAGTAAAATGGATTGTTTTAATCGATTCAAATATACATTAAAAAAGTTAATAGGTGATAAGGTGCGTGTTTACGCACCCTACCTAGCCTACATGGAAATTATTTGTCTAAGCCTATAAGTTTACCGAAAAGTTTGTCTTCGATCATACCCATCTTCACCGCTGGAAGAAGGTTGTTGTCAGTATAATACTTGATCACTTGCTCGGGATCCTGACCGGACATCATCGCTTCATAGTAGATCGCCTGAGATACTTCCTGGTCATTCACTTCTACGCCTTCTTTCTTCGCCAATGCATCTACAATGAAAGTCGCTTTCACTGAATTCTCTGCATCTTCTTTGACTTCGTCACGCAGTGCTTCGATCTTTTCAGGATTGTCTTTAAACTCGTTAAGCTCTTCCTCTTTCATCTCTCTTGCTTTTGCATTGATCTTTGCATCGATCTCTTGATCAACAATGTTATTTGGCAATGCAAAGTCAAAGTGCTTCACCAATGCTTCAACAAGCTTTGGCTTCAACTCTTCGTTATAGACTTTAGAAACTTTCTCTTGAACAACCTGCTCAGCAAGCTTCTCTTTCAGTGTCTCAACCGTTGCTTTCTCATCTTGAAGCAGTTTTTGAGCAAACGCGTCGTTTACTTCTGCTTCTACCTGCTCTTGAATTTCGTGTAAAAGTACTTTGAATTCTGCTGCTTTACCTGCAAGCTCTTCTGACTGGTACTCTGCCGGGAAAGTCACTTCAACTGTCTTCTCTTCGTCATACTTCATACCAATGATCTGCTCTTCAAATCCCGGAATGAATTGACCAGAACCGATCTTCAATGAGAATTTCTCAGCTTTTCCACCGTCGAACTCAACACCGTCAACAGAACCTGTAAAGTCAATAATGACTGTGTCACCGTCTTTGACCATTCTTTTTCTCTTGATCTTTTCAAAAGGTGCCTGCTGCTTGGCGATATCTGCAAGTTTCTCTTCTACTTCTTTGTCTTCTGCTGTCGGCTTTTCAAACGCAGGTACGACTTTCTCATACCCCTCAAGCGCAATCGTTGGTCTCAAAGAGATCTGGAGTTCAACATCAATGCCGTCATCTTTTTTGTCATACTTCTTGAACATTGGCTCACCAATGATATCGGCAGCATTGATACCTGCTTCTTTGATACCTTCATCCATCAGTGTTTTAAGGGCATCCTGCTCAGCATCCTGCTTCAATTTGTCACCATGAAGTTTCTTTACAACATGTGGAGGTACTTTCCCCTGTCTGAATCCGTCAACTTTCATCTGCTTGCCAGCCTCTTTTGCAAGTCTGTCTACATTGGCATCAATTACTGCGTTTTCAATGCTACCTTCTACTAAAATATTCGCGTCGTCAATCTTTTTTACTGCAACTTTCACTACAATCCTTTAAATATAATTCCGTGATTTTATCTAAAAAATACTAATAAGAAACAATCCCTCTTTTTTCATGTCAAAATTTGGCTACACTTCTGCCATGAGAAACCCCTATTTAAAAACCCATGAAAACATTCAAAACTGGTACCAGAGGCATGGACGGCATGACCTTCCCTGGCGTACAACAGATGACCCTTACCATATCTATCTTTCTGAAGTGATGTTGCAGCAGACGCAGGTGAAGACGGTTCTGGAACGTTATTACTTTCCTTTTTTGAAGAAGTTTCCTACCCTGGAAGCATTGGGGAGTGCCCCTTTGGATGATGTTTTGAAGATGTGGGAAGGTTTGGGGTATTATAACCGGGCTAAGAATTTGCATCGGGCTGCGGGGATTTTGACGGAGGGTAAGAATTCGGGACAAACCGATGAACAGGAAAAAGGGCAGACACGCAGGTCTGCCCCTACGGTCATTCCATCGGGGATCGATGATCTGATGGTATTGCCGGGGATTGGGAAGAATACAGCACATGCTTTGGCTGCTTTTGCGTTTAAACAGCCTGTACCTGTCATGGAAGCCAATGTGAAGCGTATACTTTGTCGTCTGCATAAAATGGAAACGGTGAATGAGAAAAAACTTTGGGAATATGCCTATGCGCTCGTAGACAAGAAGCATCCTTTTGAATACAATCAGGCGATGATGGACATTGGGTCTATGGTCTGCACACCCAAAGAACCGGACTGTGACCATTGCCCTCTTAACAGTATCTGTCAGGGGAAAGAGGAAGCAGCACGTTACCCGACAAAGAAAAAGAGAGTGGTACCCACAAGAGAAGAGATAGTGATGCTCTCGGTTTACAATGACAAACTCTCTTTAACACAGAGAAAAGGGAAGTTTTTGCATGGTCTTTGGGGTTTTTCTTCTACCGAAGTGCCGCTCTGTGCTTCTGAGTGCATTGGAGAAGTGACACACGTCTATACACATTTTAAACTCATCTGCAAGGTGTATGTCTATAATGAACTGGATGCGGAGCAGGATCACTATTTTACGCTTTCAGAGATACGAAAACTGGCCATTTCAAAGGTGGACGAGAAGATTGTTAATTTGTATTTAGATACAATAATGAAAAATCCGTAGGATGGGATTTCCCACCATGATATGAAAACGGTGGATTAATCCGCCCTACGCGACATTTATATATGGAATATAGACATGAACAAAAATGAAGAATTTGAACAAGCCATCACAAAAGTCTTAGAACTCATTGGCGAAGACCCAGGCAGAGAAGGTTTGCTGAAGACCCCTTCACGTGTGGCAAAAGCCTTTGGTTTTTTAACTGAAGGATACACCCAGGACCCAAAAGAGATACTCTCTCAGGCGCTCTTTACCACCTCTAATGACGAAATGGTCCTGGTACGCGATATTGAGTTCTACTCCATGTGTGAGCACCACATGCTGCCCATTATCGGTCGTGCCCATGTCGCCTACATTCCTGACGGTAAAGTGGTGGGACTCTCCAAGATCCCCCGTATCGTCAATGTCTTTGCCAGACGTCTACAGATACAAGAGCAAATGACAGAGCAAATTGCCGATGCCATCTCTGAGAGTATTGCACCCAAAGGGGTCGCAGTCGTCCTGCATGCACGTCATATGTGTATGGAAATGAGAGGGGTGGAGAAAGTCAACTCTACCACTGTTTCTTCTGCCCTGCGTGGTCTCTTTAAAAGTGATGAACGTACAAGGTCAGAGTTCTATAATCTCATAAATACCCCTGCTCCTTCACATTTTTAATCTAAATCAGAGTATAATTCTCCTCTTTACGCACCGTTTTTATGTTAATTTAAGAAAAACTGCGTACTATGCAGGAAATCAATTAGGACTAAAATAGTCTTAATTAAAATGAGACTCGTTTTCAAAGGAAAATCATGAACGTATATTTAGACAACAATGCAACAACAATTGTTGATCCTCAAGTGTTTGCAGAGATGGAGCCTTACTTTGTTCAAAAGTATGGTAATCCGAACTCACTGCACTCATTTGCTTCTGACACACACCCGGGGATCAAAGCTGCTATGCAGAAGATCTATGCAGGTATCAATGCCTCTACCAAAGACTCCGTGGTCATCACATCATGTGCCACAGAGAGTAATAACTGGGTACTGAAGAGTGTCTATTTCGAACAGATCATTACCGGTAAAAAGAACCACATCATCATTTCTGAAGTGGAACACCCATCGGTAATAGCTACCGCAAAGTGGATAGAGAGTATGGGATGCAGAGTCACTTACCTTCCTATCAATAAAGAGGGTATTGTGGAAGCACAGACCGTTAAAGACAACATCACGGACAAAACGGCTTTGGTTTCTGTCATGTGGGCGAACAATGAAACGGGTGCCATCTTCCCTGTTGAAGAAATCGGTGATATTTGTAAAGAAGCCGGTGTACTTTTCCATACCGATGCCGTACAGGCCATTGGTAAAACACCTGTCAATGTACAGGGGTTCAATGTGGATTACCTCACCTTCTCGGCACATAAATTCCACGGTCCTAAAGGGGTCGGTGCACTTTTCATGAAAAAAGGTAAAGAGCTTATGCCTCTCCTTCACGGCGGGTCACAAATGGGTGGTTACCGTTCCGGTACACTCAATGTTGCAGGAATCGTCGGTATGGGTAAAGCCATTGAAGCCGCGGTCGATGCCCTTGATTTTGAAATGACAGAGATCAGAGAGATGAGAGATGATTTTGAAGATGAGTTACTCAAAATTGAAGATACTTTTGTGGTGACACCAAGAAACAAGAGAACACCCAACACCATTCTTATCTCGTTTAGAGGGATTGAAGGTGAGTCAATGTTATGGGACTTGAACCGTGCAGGTATCGGAGCAAGTACCGGTTCTGCCTGTGCCTCTGAAGACCTTGAAGCGAACTCGGTCATGGAAGCCATCGGCGCAGCGGAAGACCTGGCACACACTGCTATCCGTTTTTCACTCAGCCGATATACCACGGAAGAAGAGTTGGAATATACACTGAAAGTGGTCAAAGCAGCGGTCATCAGACTGAGAGGGATCTCAAGTTCGTATGCCTATGCACCAGAGGGTCATGAGAGCGGTTTAGACTCTCATCATCATTAAAATTAAGGCAACCACAAGGGATTGCCCCTACATTAATCGTAGGGGTGCCCCTTGTGGGTACCTGATAAATTTGAATAGAATATAAAGGATATAAAATGGGAATGGATAGTTTAATTGGCGGTACCATCTGGGATGAGTACAGCGATAAAGTAACAGATTTGATGAATAACCCGCAGAACATGGGTGAAATTACAGAAGAGCAGGCAAAAGAGATGGGTGCAAGACTCATTGTGGCTGACTTCGGTGCAGAGTCCTGTGGAGATGCCGTAAGACTTTACTGGGCAGTTGAGCCGGAGACAGATAAAATTCTTTTATCCAAATTCAAGAGTTTCGGTTGTGGTACAGCCATTGCCTCTTCAGATACGATGGCTGAGCTTTGTAAAGGTAAAACGGTTGATGAAGCAGTCAAGATCACCAACATCGATGTTGAGATGGCCATGCGTGACAACCCGGACACTCCTGCCGTACCGCCGCAAAAGATGCACTGTTCTGTCATGGCTTATGATGTCATCAAAAAAGCAGCGGCACAGTACAAAGGTGTTGACATGGAGAGCTTCGAAGAAGAGATCATTGTTTGTGAATGTGCCCGTGTTTCCCTCTCGACACTTCAGGAAGTGATCCGTCTTAATGACCTGACCACGGTTGAGCAGATCACCGACTACACCAAAGCGGGTGCTTTCTGTAAATCATGTATCAGACCCGGTGGACACGAAGAGAAAGACATCTATCTTGTTGACCTGCTTGAAGAGTATGAAAAAGAGAAGATGGCATCTGCTGCTACACTCGGGAATGAAAGTGCTTCAGACGCAGAATTTGGCAAAATGACCATTGTACAGAAGATCAAAGCAGTCGATAAGATCGTTGATGAAAATATTCGTCAAATGCTTATTATGGATGGTGGAGATATGGAAATTCTTGACATTAAAGAGAATGGTGCCAACTTCGACATTTACATCCGATACCTGGGTGCCTGTAACGGCTGTGCATCTTCAAGCACAGGAACACTCTTTGCCATTGAAAACATTTTAAAAGAGAAGCTGGACGAGAACATTCGCGTTTTACCTATCTAGTCTTGACTATCACAGCATCTTGCTGTGATAGCCCTCCTTTCAAACACACTATTTATTTTACACCCTTACTTTTTTCTGTTGAAAAGCTTTGCGATCCCTCTGAAGAGTGCCAGTACCAGATAGAAGAACGTCGTAATAATAAGCGGATGGAAGGGTCCCAGTCCAAATGCGCCTGCATGGGGCAGTGCCAGTATGTGGTCAATGGGGTGCGTGGTGAACTCTTTGAAGTGCATACCAAGTGCTAACACCAGAAATATACTCAAAAAAATGATCAACTCTTTTTTCATATTCTATCCTTATCTGTTCAAAAGTAATTTTTGTATCGTCAGAATCATAACATAAATTCTTTGGGAAAAAGCACTTTTACAGAAGTGTGATCTTCTCAAGCATCAGCTGCAGGGTCACATTGCCTCTAAAGTGATTTTCGTTGACTGTATAGACGATGTCTACTTTGTCACCCGCAGTAAACTTTTCTCTGGTCTTGAACTTCACACCCGGAAGTAAAATGCCATTTTGCATGAGTGAAAAACGTAAATGCTCTCCCTCTTTTCCCATGGTGTCGACTTGATACAGCTCTACATTTTTAGAAAGAAACTTCGGTGTCGGATTTCCCTGACCGTAGGGTTCAAACTGCTTCATGAGAGAAGTCAAGTCAAAACTCACCTCTTTAAAGTCTAACATACCCACAATGTCCGGGTCAATTTCATCCTGTACATAGTTTTTAGCCAAATAATTCTCTTCCATCTTCATTTTAAAGGCTTCTAAGCGTTTTTCATGCAAACTAAGACCAATGGCCGCAGCATGACCTCCAAACTTCTCCAGGTGCTCTCTACAGTCATCTACAAGGGCAAAAAGGTCACAGTTGGAAAAAGAACGGCCGCTTCCTTTAAGCAAACCCTCTTCACTCCTGGTTAAAACAATACAGGGTTTTTCAAAAGCACGGGAAACTCTGGCAGCCACAATGCCTACCACACCCTCATGCCAGTTTTCACCTGCCACCACAATGACATGGTCCTCTTTTGTACTTTGAGCCAAAGCTTTTTGGGTGATCTCCTGCTCTGCCGCTTTACGTGCCGTGTTAAAGTCAATGAGTCTCTCCAGACGGACGCGGGCATCGTAAATATTCTTAGAGGTTAAAAACTCCACTGCAAAAGAGGCATCTTCCATGCGCCCGGCAGAGTTTAAAATAGGTGCCAGGAAAAAACCGATATCTTCTGCGCTGATCGTCTCTTTCTGGCTCTGCTCTTTAAACGCTTTAATGGCAGGTCTGTGACTTTTGTTCAACTTCTCAATACCCGCTATGACCATGGCTCTGTTAATGTGCTGCAGAGGCATCATATCGGCAATAATAGCAATGGCGACCAACTCCATATACTCCATCATTTTAATGTCTACTTTGAGTGCATTTTTTACAGAAGCAATTAAGTACCAGGCAATTTGTGCGCCGCAGACCTCTTCATAGGGGAAAGTACACTCTTCCTGCTTCTGGTCAATAATCGCATAGGCTTCGGGTACTTCAGGAGCAAGCAGATGGTGGTCGGTAATAATGAGTTCTATCCCCTGTTCTTTACAGAGTTGTGCAGCATAAACGGCTGAAATACCGTTGTCCACCGTAATGGCCAGGTCGGTGCCTGCAATACGGGGGATGAGTTTGGCAGAGAGTCCGTAACCGTCTCTGAATCGATTGGGGATGATCCACTCGACAGGATAGTCTATCTCTTCAAAAAAGAGTTTCATCACTGTGGTAGAAGTGACGCCGTCGACATCGTAATCACCGATAATGGTGATCTTTTCTTTCTTTTGCATGGCTGAGACAATACGCGCGGTGGCTCTGTCCATGTCTTTAAATTCGGAAGGTTTGGGGAGGTCTTTTAAAGAGAGAAAACCCTCTTTAAAACGTGCTTGAAGTTGTGTTTCTAACGCTTGCAGCGTTAAGTTTTCAGTCATCTGTTTTTTTATTTTTAAAAGAAGCTTCCACAAAAGCTAAAATAGATGGGTTGACATTTTGCAGTCTGGACGTAAATTCAGGGTGGAACTGTACCCCGAGGAACCAGGGGTGGTCTACCACTTCTACGGCTTCTATAAGCCCGTGAGACTCACCTGTAATGTCCATACCGTTGGCTTCCAGAGCTTTTCTGTATTTAGGGTTGGCTTCGTAACGGTGTCTGTGTCTCTCAAAGATCATTTTAGCATCATAGGCTGCTCTGAGGTTTGAACCCTCTTTGGTTTCACATTCATACTCACCCAGTCTCAGTGTTCCGCCCATAGCAGAAGTGGCTGTACGAATTTGTACAGAACCTGCAGCATCAATGAATTCATCGATCAGGTAAATAAGAGGATTTTTTGTCTCCGGGTTAAACTCTACAGAGTTTGCATCTTCAAGTTTAAGCACATTTCTTGCAAACTCGACCATGGAAAGCTGCATACCAAGACAAATACCCAGGAACGGTATTTTGTTCTCTCTGGCATATTGGATAGAAAGGATCTTTCCTTCAATACCACGCTCCCCAAAGCCACCTGCGACTAAGATACCATCACAGTCATTGAGGTATTTTGTGGCACCGTCTTCTTCTACTTTTTCAGAGTCGACCCACTTGATGTTCACTTTGGCATCCAAGTGTGCCCCAGCGTGGATCAGTGCTTCCGTCAGTGATTTGTATGACTCTTTAAGATCAAGGTATTTTCCGACAAAAGCGATCTTTACTTCATCTTTTGGCATAATGATCTTATGTACAAGGTCTGTCCACTCATCCATTTTAGGGTTGCAGTTATCAAGTTCCAACTGCTTGCAGATAGGTGCCAGAATATCCTGTCTTAAAAAATTCAACGGTACCTGGTAAATGGTAGGAGCATCTTCAGCCACAATGACAGAATCTTCTTCGACATCACAGGCGTAAGCGATCTTTCTTCTAATTTCTGTGGTGACAGGTACTTCTGCTCTTAGAACCAGCATATGCGGTGCAATACCGATACGTCTTAACTCCTGAACAGAGTGCTGTGTCGGCTTGGTTTTCAACTCACCGGCTGCTTTAATGTAGGGAAGCAGTGTTACATGGATATTCATCACTTTTGATTTACCCAGTTCATGCTTCATCTGTCTGATGGTTTCAAGGAAAGGGAGTCCTTCAATGTCACCTGTGGTACCGCCAAGTTCAACAATGAGGATATCTCTGCCTTCACCTGCACGGATAATACGCTCTTTTATCTCATTGACAATATGTGGTACGACCTGGATGGTTTTTCCGAGGTATTTACCTTTACGTTCATTTTCAATGACTGTTTTATAGACCAGACCGGTAGTAAAGTTGTTCTTTTGTGTCAGAGAAGTATCTAAAAAACGCTCATAGTGGCCAAGATCAAGGTCTGTTTCTGCACCGTCTTTGGTGACAAAAACTTCTCCATGTTCCAGAGGAGACATGGTTCCCGGGTCAACATTGATGTAAGGGTCCAATTTTAGAACACCTACTCTTAAGCCTGTATGTTTAAGAAGGGTTCCCACACTTGCAGCAGTAATTCCTTTTCCTAAAGAGGAGAGGACACCGCCTGTAACAAAAATATATTTTGTTTTAATTTCACTCATATAACGCTTTCCTTGGGTTATGCCACAATAGGCATAATAATAGTAATGAAGTTTTCATCTTTTACGATAAAAGGGAGACTCGGTTCATTAAATTCAATGGTAAATTCATTTTTATCTACCTGAGAGATAAAATCCAGAATGTATTTACTGTTGAAACTCAATTCAAATTTTTCAGATAAACCTGTATTGACCTCAAGTTCAGTTTTAGCTTCCACATTGTCTGCAGACAAAGAGTTGAAGATGATGGTATCTGAGAGTAATGTCATTTTAATTTCCTGAGAAATAGTCGTGATCATTTTAATGGCTTCAAGCATTTCTCTTTTAGGCAAAGTCAAAGAGTGTTTCACCGTATTGGGTACGATTCTCTGATAATCAGGGAATTTTCCATTAATTAAACGGGTATAAAAATAGTAGTTTTCATTAGAGATGATCAGATTGGTCTCATCAAAAAAGATATCTATTTGATCTAAAAAGAGTTTCTGTATTTCCAAAATAGCTTTTTTCGGTACGATCAGTGAAAGTGCTTCAGCATTGGAACTTTCAATTTTGGCAATGGCCAGTCTTCTGGTATCAGTACCTACAAGATCGGTTGAGTCATTTTTAATATTGATAAGTGCACCGTTAAGTTCAAATTTGGGATTGTTCGTATCAATAGCAGGTGATATTTTTTTAAGATTTTGAATTAGACTCAGGGAATCCAGACTGATCTGCGGTTTATCATCTTTTGCCGGAAATGCAGGATAAGTGTTTGGATCAAAAGTAGGAAGTTTGAATTTAGAGTGTTTCTGTTTGACAATAAGTGTATTGTCAAGAAGTTCCAACGTAATTTCATCATCTTTTAAAATACGGATAATATCCAGCAGTTTTTTACCATTCGCAGTAAAAGAACCTTCGGATTCTATGAGTATATGATCTGTAACGATCTTCAAACCTATTTCACCGTCAGTTGCTTTGACGATGCATTTATCATTTTGAGAATTGAACAATACATGTGAAGTAATTTGACTTGCATCTTTTTTCTCTAAAAAAGGTTGCAAATTGATGAGTATAGACTCTATGATTTGCTTTTGTGCTTTTATCTTCATTGACATCCTTTTATATTTAATATTATTAGTAGCTAGTAGTAGTATCACATGAATATGTGAAAAACCACGATATTGACTGACTGACCGTTATTTGGCAAATGTTCAAAAGGCATTCGAACATTCACATTTATTCACTTTTAAAATTATATCTTTTTTTTATTCAAGTTCAATAATTCATTTTTCATTTAATTTTCCGTGCTTTGTATGTCTGTATGTATTTTATTGGAGAGTTCATCCAAAAGGACTTTAAAATTCTCATCGTTGTCAATGATCTCATGTATCTTTTTCATGGCATGAGAGATAGCTGTGTGGTCTTTCATACCAAAATACATGGCAATTTGCGGCATGGAATTGGGTGTTAGGTTTCTTGCTAGATAAATAGCTGTTCTGCGTGAGTGCACCACACTCTTCGTACGTTTTTTGGATTTGATATCAGAAGGCTTGATGTTGAGCTCACGTGAAACAATTTTAACAATATCATCAATGGTGACATTCTCTTTCTTCTCTTTGAGCTGGTCTTTAATGGCATTCTGGGCAAAATCGAGCGTAATGTCCTGGTTCAGCATGGAAGACATGGCATTGAGTCGGATGATGGTTCCTTCAATTTCACGGATGTTGTCACCCATATGTGAAGCGATGTAGTTAATAATCTCATGGTCAAGCTGTACATTGTCCAATTCACACTTTTTCTGGATAATAGCGATCTTTGTTTCCAGTCCGGGAGGCTGTATGTCTGCCATAAGGCCCATTTCAAAGCGGCTTCTCAGTCTGTCTACCAGTCCGGCGATTTTATTCGGCGGTCTGTCAGAAGTCATGACGATCTGTTTATCCATATTGTAGAGTTCATTAAAGGTGTGAAAGAATTCATCCTGTGTTCCCTCTTTACGGGAGATGAACTGTATATCATCTATCAGCAGCAGGTCACACTCACGGAACTTGTCCCTGAATCTGTCCATGGTCTGTGAACGGAGGTGGGAGGTAAATGAGTTCATGAACTGTTCAAGTGTGGTATAGATGACTGTTTTACCCAACTCTATATGGTAGTTACCTATGGCCTGTAAAAGGTGTGTCTTACCCAGACCTACACCCCCGTAAATGAAGAGTGGGTTGTAAAGCTGACCGGGTTTCTCTGCTACGGATTTTGAAGTGGTATAGGCAAACTGGTTTGAGTCTCCGACAATAAAACTGTCAAAGGTTAAAGAGGGGTTCAGGTAAGTACTTTTAGAAGTGTTTTTCTCTGTACTCTGTCTCTGTACTTTCGAAGCAGCAGTTTTCTTCTGCTTCCCTACGAGTATCTCTATTTCCGGTTTTATCTCATTTTGAAGTTCAAAGAGATGTGCCAGTTTCTCTGCATATTTTGTTTTGATCCATTTGGCAATATAGAGGTTGGGTGCGGAAAAATAGACCAGGTTGCTTCTCGAACCTTTGGCATCATAGACCAGTTTACTGATATAGCGCTCATATTCTGTCTGACTTATCTCTTTTTTAAGTTCAAAAAGTACTTTTTGTCCAAGATTCATAGCTGTTCCTCATCTCTGTATGTAAGGGGATCTCTAATAATAGGTGATACCCACAACATCACTAGCTTTTGTCTAGGCTAGGCACTCTTTTGAAAGCCTAGCCGTAAGCTAAGGTGAAAAAGAGTAACAACGCATAGGCGAAAGCTAGTGATGCCCGAAGGGTAGGCTTTGCAAACGCAATCTTGCACAAGATATTTACTTCGTCTTAGCTATGGCTAGGACTTATAAATCTCTTGCACAATCTTACATTTGTAAAGCCCATTGTGGGAATTACCTATTATTAGAGATCCCCTATGTATTCACATAAAATGAAAGTTTGAAACCTTAATGTGAATAACTTGTGGCATTTTAGCCAACTTTAGCTAAAATAGCGTTAGAAAAGCTGGTTGAATAGTTTTATTCACCATGTGAACAAAGGTGTGAATGAATATTTTAGGAATAGACCCCGGAAGCCGTAATTTAGGCTATTGCATACTCAATTGGGATGGTAAAAAGTTTTCACTTGTGGAAGCCGGATTACTTAAAATGAAAGAAAAAGAGCTGCAGGCCCAAATGGTAGAGCTTGTAGAGGGCATAGACATCATTTTAAAGGCACATACCATTGATGAAGTCGCCATTGAAGATATCTTTTTTGCCTATAATCCGAAGTCTGTCATAAAGCTGGCACAGTTCAGAGGCGCACTCTGTTTAAAGATACTGCAGGAGATAGGATTTTTTCATGAATATACAGCCTTACAGGTGAAAAAAGCAGTCACAGGAAACGGAAAGGCCACAAAAGAACAGGTGGCCTTTATGGTGAAACGTCTGCTGGGTATTAAAAAAGAGATCAAGCCATTGGACATCACCGATGCCATGGCCATTGCCTTAACACACCTTCAGAGAGTGAAGATGCGCAGGAATTAAGACCTATTTCGCATTGCTGTCGACAGAGATCATCTTGTGTTTTGGGAGTGTAAAGGTACTTTTACGATTGTAGGGTACCGACTCTTCAATGATCTTGTCATAAGAGTAAATATCATTTTTAAAGTAGGCAAGCCCATCCTCTTTATACACAGTAAAATAGAGTATATGCACAGGAATAAACCTCTTCAGCCTAATCGTCGTGGGTTTATTGGATGCAAGAATTTCATCGATCTTCTCTTTACTGTAGGATCTCTTGGCATTTTGAAGTAAAATATCGAGCAGCTCAAAAGGTTTGTCCACTCGCATACAGCCTGAACTGTAGAGTTTATAGCGTCTTGTCAGCAGTGTTTTATTGTCTGTGTCGTGAAGGTAGACAGCATATTTGTTGGGAAACATAAACTTGACACGCCCCAGGGCATTGTCTTCACCGGGGTACTGTACAAAGCGGTAGGGAACACGTTTGTCAGAATTCAGGAAGGGTTCGAGCAGTTCATAATTCACTTCGACCTCTTTTTTCCCGGAAAAGACATGAATGTTGTGTGTCGTCAAGTAATCAGGATGCTCTTTCAGTACAGGTATAAGGTCACGCTTTACAAGGTTGTCCGTGACCGTCCAGGTAGGGTTGAGTACCATGTATTCGATCTTGTCTGAAAAAAGTGGGGTAGGTCTGTCCATACGTCCTACCACAATACCCATTTTGATGATCTTTTGTCCCTTTCTATAGTAACGCAGATTGAAATCGGGGATATTCACTTCAATATGTTCAGACTCAAAACTTCTAGGGTAGAGTTTTGTCTTGTCCAGATTGGTAATAATAGCTTGAATATTGGTATGCAGCGGCTGGTTCAGGTAATAGGTCGTTTTTTTATCAACTTTTCCGTTGATTTCAAGCAGATAGCGTTTTTGGTAGGTTTTGACCGCTTTTTCAAGGCTTTTATTGAAAGTCCAGCTCAAGTCAGCATTCTTAGGGTAATCTCCTGTGATCTGAAGCCGCTTTTTGATTTCAGGGACACGGTTTGACCAGTCACCGACACTAAGGGGAGAGTTACTGTATGCCACTTTTGGGAATTTGTCCATGACCTTATAGTTTTTTAGAAGTTCAACCAGTTTTGTATAACGCTTCTCCATAGGAATAAGAGATTTCAAATAAGAACGAATAGTCCCGTTTGCAATGGCATTCACAAGGTCATGCTGTGCCGGGAAGGCTTTTATATCCATCTCCCAGTCGGCTCTGACATCATCACTCTCTTTAAGTGCTTTGAGCTTCTTCTGTACCAGTGCCCAGTCTACATCACCCTGCACAATAAAACGTACCAGACGTACCATGGAATTGGTCAGCATCAAGTCCAGTCTTGCATAGACAGCTGTTTTTTTGTTTTCAGATATCTCATTGTTGTCGAGCATATAAAAAAGTTTGGCAAGGGCCTTCTGATCAAAACTTTTCTCTTTATAGTTGAAAAGAGGATCTTTGAGTGCCTGTATGAGCTGGGCTGTTTTGCCTTCGTTACTTTTACCTGTCCACAGTGGCAGATAGTTGGTCTGTGCGTAGATATTTTCAATGATCTCTCTGTTCTTACTGGATTTAAGCAGTTTGGGCAGAGAAGTCTGAATATTGAGTCCAATATTCTCCATACTTAAAGGCTGGGAAAAGAGTAGAACATTTAATATGATCGTTGACAGTATGAGTTTAAAAGGGGTGGTCATGTTAAGCATCTTTCTGTTTTTTGTCAATCAGTTTCAAGTATTTGACAGGGGTGACTTTTTTCATCTCTTCTGCCAGCCATTGTATCTGGAACCACGCTGCACCCGAATCTCTGAGGTCAAAGTAGTTTTTGAGTGAACGAATATTAAAGGTGACAACCATGTCAACCTTCCAGTTGTCAGAGACAATGTGTTTGAAACCGTCACCGACATTGCGCTTTTTCTTACCGCACTGTAAAGCGTTGTAAAGTGCTTCCGCATCACTTTTGTGTGTTTCAAGAAAAGGAAGAGAAGATTTGGCAACTGCATTGTTGAGGAAATTTTTATCTCTGTCGTACTGGAACATCAGTTTGTCATACATGGCTTTGATCTCAATGGCGAGATAAGCTTCATCATCGACGACAAAGAGTTTCAGATCAAGTACGGTTTTCAGAAAGAAATCAAATCCGTTTTTGGCTTCCAGTGAAGCGACAAAAGCGTTGATGACCGAAGACATGGTGTAGCGTGTCGAACGAACCGAGATCGCCTGAAGTCTGTGTCGTGCATGTTCCTGAAGTACCCCTCTGGAAGTCCCCTGAATCAAAAATGAGAGGGTGGCATGCTCTATGATGGAGTGGTGGTGATGTACCCAGGCAAGGTTGGAGAGCAGCTCTGACTTGTCAATGTTATTGATGGCATCGGTATCGAGCTCTTCCATGGCATGTTTGACACAGTCATTTTCAGAGTTCTCAAAAGAGTCGTAACAGGTACGTGCAGCAATTTCTGCCACACCCAGACCTGACTCCTGTAAAAGTGTGACTTTTGGTTTTTCATAGCTTATCTGATACATTTCCATAACGTGACTCCAAATTAATTTGGCTACAATTATAGCAGTAAAATGTAAAGGTATGGAATGAAAGCAAATGCGCGCTTTTTCAGTTTTGAAGAGGATTTTAGAGACCCCTATGCAAGAGACAGGGACAGAGTACTTCACTGCTCTTCATTTAGACGTTTGGAGTATAAGACACAGGTTTTTTTGAACCATGAAGGAGACTACTTTCGTACCCGTCTGACACACTCACTTGAAGTCTCTCAAATAGGAAGAACACTTTCGCGTATGCTCAAACTCAACGAAACCCTGGCAGAAGTCATCGCCCTCTCCCATGACCTCGGGCATACGCCTTTTGGACATGTAGGTGGGGATGAACTGGACAGACTGCTAAGAGAGGATGGCAGACCCTTAGGCTTTGAACATAACTTTCAGTCCTTCAGAGTTTTAACAAAGTTGGAAAAACGCTATAAAGAGTTTGACGGTTTGAATTTGACTTTTGCCACGCTGGAAGGTGTACTCAAACACTCTTACCCTTACAAAAAACCCTTTCTCGAAGGACTTGACAGCCGTTTCGACCTGGAAAAGCACCCTTCTCTCGAAGCGATGGTAGTGGACCATGCAGATGAAATTGCCTATACTTCACACGATATTGACGACGGTATCAAATACGGTCTCATCACTTTTGATGACTTATTGCAAGACCCTCTCTGTCTGCGCGTCGATGAAAAGGTGCAAACAGAGGGTGTGCAGAGAGGTGAAAAACTCTACCGTCACCGTTTTGTGGCAGGACTCATTAAGCTCCTGGTGGAAGATTTT
Organism: Sulfurovum sp.; assembly: GCA_027071315.1. Lineage (GTDB taxonomy): Bacteria > Campylobacterota > Campylobacteria > Campylobacterales > Sulfurovaceae > Sulfurovum. Next base: position 20,565 of record JALSUP010000126.1, on the reverse strand, counting down.
ATTCACAATTCTTCAGAGGGAGCAGAGAAATTCCGCCAGGATGTCCCGATCGTGGCAAGCATGGATTCACAGGAAAAACTCCCGGTCGGATTCTCGAAAGAGACAGCAACGCAGTTAAAAGTGTTAAAAAAGCTGCTCTTTAGCAAACTCTACACCCACGAAAAGATCGCCAGAAAAATGTATGCAGGAAAACAGTGTATCAAAGGTCTCTACAAAGCCTTCAGAGAAGATACAGATCTTCTCCCTCCCCACCAGAAAGAACTTTTTGAAGTGAGAAAAAAAGAGCGTGTCATTGCGGATTATATTGCTGCGATGACAGACCGGTATGCGATGAAGACATATCATGAGGTGTATGGCTTGTCATTGTAAAAACCATCTTGTTTTTACAATGACAATTTAAAATTTATTTTATTTATAAAATTCCTTTTATTTTGACTGTGGCGGTGTTTCTCTTCATTACTTTTTTCTTTTTTGCAATGCGCAAAAAAAGAAAGAAGTAACCAAAAAAGAAAAAAGCACAAACTGCTGGCGTGTTGAATAAATTTCATTTCAAATATAATTTCTATAGGCATTAGCTTTTCCCACAGTAAACAAATTTATATTCTCTAAAAGTGTGTATCTGGCGAAAGCCAAGTCATCAATTGCTCTACCTGTTGTGGCGAACGCCCTTGAAAGCAAAGCGATTCGAGAGTCACAACGCTTTTTTGCTTCGTTTTTTCTAAAAAAATGAAGAGAGATGTACGCCACAATGTAAATAAGAGGAAATATTTATATCAGAAGACATAATTGAAGGTGTTGTGAGGGCACAAACCCCCTACGAGTACCTAAATTTCCATAAGAGATTTTGCTAAAAAATCTCTTATATAGTAAGTTTTAGATATAATTCGCGAAAATTACACAGGGTTATGACCCTTTTTTAGGACATTTTATGCAAAAAATCAAAAACATTGCGGTTATCGCGCACGTTGACCACGGTAAAACAACACTGGTAGATGAACTTCTCCAGCAGTCAGGAACTTTCGAAGCACACCAGGAAGTAGAAGAGAGAGCAATGGACTCAGATGCCATTGAAAAAGAGAGAGGAATTACCATTCTTTCCAAAAACACAGCCATTGTCTATGGTGACCACAAGATCAACATTATTGATACTCCGGGTCACGCAGACTTCGGTGGAGAAGTAGAGCGTGTTCTTAAAATGGTAGACGGTGTACTTCTTTTGGTCGATGCACAGGAAGGTGTAATGCCACAGACAAAATTCGTTTTGAAAAAAGCGATTGCTTTTGGTCTTATTCCTGTTGTTGTTATTAACAAAATTGACAAAGACGGTTCAGATCCGGACAGAGTCATGGACGAAGTATTTGACCTTTTGGTGGCACTTGATGCAAACGAAGAGCAGCTTGAATTCCCTGTACTTTATGCCGCAGCAAGAGACGGGTATGCAAAGTGGGAGATGGAAGACGAGAACAAAGACATGACACCATTGTTTGAAGCGATCCTTACAAAAGTGCCTTATCCGAAAGGTTCACCGGATGCCGATACACAGGCACAGGTATTTACACTTGATTCTGACAACTTTGTAGGACGTATCGGTATTACACGTATCTTTAACGGTAAAGTAAAAAAGGGTGATGAGTACCTTCTTGTGAAAGCATGTGGTGCAAAGTCTAAATCACGTATCTCTAAGCTCATCGGTTTTAAAGGTCTTGAAAGAATTGAGATCCAGGAAGCAGAAGCAGGTGATATTGTTGCGATCGCAGGATTTAACGACATTGATGTCGGTGACTCTCTTTGTGACCCACAAAACCCTGTCCCACTTGACCCAATGCACGTCGAAGAGCCTACACTTTCCGTCATTATGTCTGTTAACAACGGACCTTTGGCGGGACAGGAAGGTAAGCACGTCACATCTAACAAGATCAAAGAGCGTCTTGAAAAAGAGATGGAGACGAACATTGCTATGCGTATGGAACCAATGGGAGATGCTTCTTTCAAAGTTTCAGGTCGTGGTGAACTTCAGATCGGTATTTTGGCAGAGAACATGAGACGTGAAGGTTTCGAGTTCATGCTTGCAAGACCGGAAGTTGTCACCAAAGAAGAGAATGGTGTGAAAATGGAGCCATTTGAGCACCTTGTTGTAGATGTGCCTGAAGAGTTCCAGGGTGTGGCCATTGAAAAGCTTGGAAAAAGAAAAGCAAACATGACTTCATTGACACCAATGCCTGACGGTACAGTAAGACTTGAATTCGAGATCCCGGCAAGAGGACTTATCGGGTTTAGAAATGAATTCTTGACTGACACTAAAGGTGAAGGTATCATGAACCACTCTTACCTTGAGTACAGACCGTATTCAGGTACGGTTGAGTCCAGAACACCGGGTGCATTGGTTTCTATGGATGACGGTGAAGCAGTTGCCTTCTCTATCTTTAACCTGCAGTCACGTGGGATTATGTTCATTAGCCCACAGGACAAAGTCTACTCAGGAATGGTCATCGGTGAGTCAGCAAGACCTGGTGACCTTGACGTGAACCCACTTAAAGGTAAGCAGCTTACAAACATGAGAACATCCGGTGCAGACGATGCCATCAAACTGGTAACACCAAGACAGATCACACTTGAGTCAGCAATGGAGTGGATCGAAGATGATGAGCTTATCGAGATCACACCTGAATCTGTAAGAATTCGTAAGAAATCTTTGGATCCGGTAGTAAGAAAGAGATTAGCAAGAGATAAGAAAAATTCTAAGTAATTTTTCCGTAGGTCGGGGTGCCCTCACCCCGACAAAAATTGCATAAAATAAAATGTAACCCTCGTTCCCATCGTCTCGATGGGAATACATATTTCAACCTTTCCTCTATTTTTTTGATTATTTTATAAACTGCCTCTTATTTTGACGTTCGATAAAATCGAACCTACATTCATTCAAAATTCAACATTTATCATTCAACATTAACCCTCATCCCTGTCACCCAGGCCCAATGAAAATTAAACCCTCCTCTGTCACCATCGACATCTAAAATTTCCCCTGCAAAGAAAAGATCAGGCACGAGTTTTGATTCCATGTTGTGTGCATGTACTTCTGTCGTGTCTATCCCCCCTGTGGAAACTTCTGCACTCTTAAACCCTTTGGTGTTGGAGATACTCAGTTTGAGGTTTTTAATGCTGTGTACGAGTTTGTTGATCTCTTTTCTGTTTAGATCCGATTCTTTTTTGACTTTGGATCTTGACTGTTCCAAAATGATGTGAATAAGTTTTTTGTTGAGTACTCCTTGCAGCCACAGGCCGATGGGTTTTTCACTCTCATTGTTTATTCTTTCCAAGAGTAAATTGGTCAGTTTTTCTTTACTAAATTCAGGCAGAAGGTCTAAACTCAATTCACAGTAGTCAAAGCCTGCCAATCGGGTACTGATTTCACGGCTCAGGTCTAAAATGGCCAGTCCGCTGATACCGTAGTTGGTGAAGAGTAAATCACCCTTTTTTTCTGTAATGTATTCACCATTGGCATAAAGTTTGGCTAAACCTGCCACTTTCACACCGGCACAGGCTTTGACCCAGGTTTCATCGGAACAGAGCTGTACGAGTGAAGGGTGTCGGGGAATGAGAGAGTGCCCCATCTTGGTTGCAAAGGCATAGCCAGAGTCAGAACCTCCGAGTTGCGGTGCAGCAGGAGAGCCTGAAGAGATGAGCAGTTTATCACAGGTTTTTGTGCCTTGATTTGTTTCAAGTCTGAAAATATCATTTTTCTTATCGATGCCCGTCACTTTACAATCACTGTGTATCTCAACCCCTGCACTTTTTGCTTCATATTCGAGTAACTCGACGACAGAGGAAGCCTGCAGAGACATCGGAAACATCTTCCCCTCTTTCCCTTCTATCAGTGTCAGACCAATAGAGGTGAAAAACTTTTCCACTACCTGAAAGTTATAACCTTTTAAGACTTCTTCTACAAAAGAGAGGTTTTGTGAATGAAAACGGGTGATATTGGTATACTTGTTGTCAATATTACACTTCCCGTTACCAGAAACAAGGATCTTCTTCCCAATTCTACTGTTTTGCTCCAGCAAAAGCACCTGCCGTCCTGCTCTGGCATTTACTATAGCCGCCACCAAACCGGCTGCCCCCGCCCCAATAATTATCATCTTTTCATTATTCATACGATATTATACTTGAAATTACAAAAGGATCCTCCATGTCAGCATTAGTAGAATTTTCTATGTTCCCCACAGAAGCCACTCAAAGCAAAAGTATCTTCGTAGCAAGAGTCCTGGACATCGTCGATAAAAGCGGTCTGGAATACCAGCTCACACCGATGGGAACTATCATAGAAGGCGAAACAGTCGAAGAAGTATTAGCCATCATCAACAAAGCATACGAAGAGTTGCAGACAGATTGTGAACGTGTCTACTCTTCCATAAAGATCGATTATAGAAAAGGTCCCGTCGGTCGACTGAACAAAAAAGTAGGCTCTGTAGAGGCAAAACTGGATCGGAAGCTTAGAAGTTAGTTTTAGATATAATAACGTCAAATTTTCACAAGGATTTTAGATGGAAATATGTGCTGAAAGAGTACAAAGAATCATACAGGCGATAATTTTAGGTTTTATTTTTTTACTGGCCGGATTGCATATGCTGAAAGCAGCATTCCTGCTTATGCTGGCAATGATGATCATGCTTCTCATAGCAGGATTCACCGGTTTCTGTCCGGGACTTATCATTTTAAAAAAAGTATTTCCACCATGTAAGTGTGAAGAAACGAAGGAAAAATAATGTCAAATATTTCATATAAAGATGCCGGTGTCGACATCGATGCAGGAAATGAGTTCGTAGAAGCGATCAAAGCAGATGTAAAATCAACATTCGATAAAAACGTCATTGGTGGTATTGGTTCATTCGCAGGCGCATATGCCCTTCCGACAGGCTATAAAGAGCCAGTTATCCTCTCCGCAACAGATGGTGTAGGGACGAAGCTTAGAATTGCTATTGAGAGCGGTAAGTTGGATACCGTAGGGATTGACCTCGTAGCCATGTGTGTGAACGACCTCATTTGTAACAATGGTACACCAATGTTCTTCCTTGACTACTATGCGACAGGAAAACTGCTTCCGGGCAATGCCAAAGATGTGGTTGCGGGTATTGCTGAAGGGTGTAGACGTTCAGAGTGTGCCCTTGTCGGTGGAGAAACGGCTGAAATGCCGGGTATGTACTCAGATGACGACTTTGACCTTGCAGGCTTTGCAGTAGGTATTGCAGAGCGTTCAGAGATGGATACGGTTGCCAATGTCAGAGAGGGTCAGGTTTTGATCGCTATGCCAAGTTCCGGGGTTCACTCCAACGGGTATTCACTTGTCAGAAAGATCTTCTTTGATAAGTTAGGAATGAGCCTTGAAACAGAGTTTGAGGGGAGACCTTTACTTGACACATTACTTGAGCCAACACGTATTTATGTGAAAGAGTACAAGGCCAACAAAGAGTACGTGAAGGCCTTGGCACACATTACTGGTGGGGGAATCGTTGAAAACCTTCCTAGAGTCCTTCCTGATGGTATGAGAGCCATTGTCAACAAAGACTCCATTAGGGTTCTTCCTATTTTTGAATTCATGGCACAGTATGTCGATGAAGAGGAGATGTTCAGAGCCTTTAACATGGGTGTCGGAATGGTATGGGTCGTGGAACCTGAAGATGTAGACGTGGTTTTGGCTAGTACGGACGGATATGTCATCGGAGCCTTAGCCAAAGGTGAAAAAGGCGTAGACCTGGTCTAATTATTTCACGATATTTTTGATCGGATGGGATCTATTCCATTCGGTCACATACTTCACGTATGCTTCCTCTCTTCATACACCCCATCAGACCAAACTTACCACAAACTAATGGACCAGGCAGGTCTTTGTATTTCGAGTAGGTGCGTAGCCACGCACCTTTTTTATTCAGGCCTTTCGGTGAAACTGTTTTGTATGCAAATTTCTTTATGTGGTGCGTGACTACGCACCCTACAGGCTAACGATAGAAAATGATGAAGAGATATTTTTAAAAACAATTATTCCAAGTAGAAAATTGAAGAAGGAGTTTCAAAATGCCAAAAAATAAAATGATTTATGACAATGAAGAGTTAGTATTACTTAATGAGATTGAACAAGGTGAATGGCTTGATGCACCTTTATCTGATGAAGAAAGTAAAGAATATGCACAGAATGCTGCCTATACCAAGGCTTTACAGGAGAAAAAACAGACGACTATACGTTTTTCTGTAAGTGATTTAGCCATTATTAAAGCCAAAGCGAAAGAGATGGGGATTGGATATCAGAATCTTATCCAGACCCTTGTACATAATTATGCACATGACAAAATAAAATTGGGGCTGTAGTTTATTTCTTTTAGTGGTGCGTGATTACACCCTACTTCCTGATCGCCTCTTCATCCAGCTCACCACTCTTCCATTTAATCAAATAGGCATTCAGGTTCGATTTGACATCTCCCTGCAGCATATAGAGACCAATGAGGTTTGGCAGGGCCATGGAGAGTATGAGGAGGTCAGAGAACTCGAGGATGGCACCTGCAGAGGTGACTGATGCCATGACGGTAAATGAGATGAAAATGAGTTTGTAGAGTAAAGTGTATTTTTCACCAAAAAGGTAAGTCCATGAACGTTCACCGTAGTAAGACCATGAGATCATGGTTGAGAAGGCAAAGAGGACAATGGAGAATGACAAGATCACAGGGAACCAGGAAATGACGGTACCGTAAGCGGCAGAGGTCAGGGCTGCACCCTGCTTTGAAGCAACAAGGTTGGCAAATTCGCCTGCCGGGTCGTAAACGCCTGTGGTCACGATGACCAGCGCGGTCATAGTACAGATGACAATGGTGTCAATGAAAGGTTCATAGAGGGCGACCATTCCCTGTCTTACCGGGTATTTAACGGCTGCGGTCGAGTGGACGATGGCAGCGGAACCGATACCGGCTTCAGAGGAGAAAGCAGCACGTTTAAAGCCCTGAACGAGTACCCCGACAAGACCACCTGCAGCAGCAGTCGGTGCAAAGGCTTCATGGAAGATGGTGGCAATGGCAGCAGGGACAGCAGAAGCATTGGCTACGAGGATCCACATGGAAGCCAGAAGATAGATGACGACCATCAGCGGTACGATCTTCTCTGCGGTACTGGCAATACGCTTGATGCCTCCGATAATGACAAAACCGACGATGGCTGCCAAGACAAGTCCAAAGACAATAGGGTAACTCTGAAAGAAAGGCACGCGTTCTGAAATAGCACCGAGTGCCTGTGAAGCCTGGAATGCATTTCCGGCACCAAAAGAACCGCCAATGGCAAGAATGGCAAAGAAGACGGCAAGTACTTTTCCCAGTTTGCTATGTCCCTTGGAAGCCAAACCTTTGGAGAGGTACTGCATTGCCCCACCCATAAGACGACCGTCGGGTCTCTCTTCTCTATAGATCTGTGCGAGTGTGACTTCGGTAAATTTGAGGGTCATACCGAAGAAGCCGGCCAGGATCATCCAGAAAGTGGCACCCGGACCGCCAATGGCAATGGCTATGGCCACACCGGCGATGTTTCCCAGACCTACTGTTGCAGAGAGTGCTGTGGTGAGTGACTGAAAGGGTGTGATCTCCCCTACATCATCTGCGGTTCTGTATTTACCGGTAATGATCTTGAAGGAGTGCGAGAACATACGTACATTGATGAAGCCGAAACGAAAGGTCAGAAAAACACCGCCGACAATGAGCCATGCGACAATAAAGGGCATGGTAGATCCTTCTACCTGTCCAAAAAAGACATCAAAAAAGAAAACTGAAGCCAGTATGCTGTTGAGTTGTTCAAAGATCCCGTTCATAAATAATTCCTATGTTTAAACTTCAATGATTATACACACAAAGCCCTAAAATAGGGAAGAAATAAAGAAATTTTATTTTTTTTGCAAAAACTATTGACAAATCGAAACCTTTTGACTATAATTGCACTCCATTTTACATCTGATGTAATTTGAACGGAGTGTAGCGCAGTCTGGTAGCGCACCTGGTTTGGGACCAGGGGGTCGAAGGTTCGAGTCCTTTCACTCCGACCATTTAGATATTTAACATTTAATAATAAGTAATTTTAACTATGGTAGGCGTAGTTCAGTTGGTAGAGCGCCAGTTTGTGGTACTGGTTGTCGCGGGTTCGAGTCCCGTCGCCTACCCCATAATTAGAAATTAATCGGGTAGAACCACCCTTTATACAGAAATGAAGAAGCGCTTGTGGCTCAATTGGATAGAGCATCAGACTTCGGATCTGAGGGTTAGAGGTTCGAGTCCTCTCAGGCGTACCATTATAGATTAAAAATGTTATTTATTATTATTTTTTGTGCACTCATAGCTCAGCTGGATAGAGCATCGCCCTTCTAAGGCGAGGGTCTTAGGTTCGAATCCTAATGGGTGTACCACTTTTTAACATTGTTTAGATATAATACATTTATATGCGGATGTGGTGAAATTGGTATACACGCCAGACTTAGGATCTGGTGCTTTACGGCGTGAAGGTTCAAGTCCTTTCATCCGCACCATCTACAACAAAACAAACAATCAAACACTTTTAATTTAACAGCTAAACTTCTAAAAAAGTAAAATTTGGCTACAATACCACAATTTTTAACGCGCACATTGTAAGTGCGATACATAAAGGGCTATTTTGAGCGAAAATCTTATAGGTTACATTGATGACCAGGGCAATATTTTAGACACACAGAGTGCAGGAGAGAACTGTACAGCAACTCCCATAGAGTACGATAACAGCGAGCAGGCACTGGAGATCATTCGTCACTCGACGGCACACCTGATGGCACAGGCGATCAGCGAACTTTACCCCAATTCACAATTTTTTGTCGGACCCGTGGTAGATGAAGGTTTTTACTATGACTTCAGAGTCGATGAGCAGATCGGGGAAAATGACCTCAAAGCCATCGAAAAGAAGATGAAAGAGCTTATCAAGAAAAAGTATAAGATCGAAAAATATGAGATCACTAAAGAAGAGGCCTTGGCTAAATTTGCCAATGATGACCTGAAGCAGGCAGTGCTTTCACGTATCCCCGATGAGACGATCTCTGTCTATAAGCAGGGTGACTTTGAAGACCTCTGCCGTGGACCTCATGTACCGGCACTGCGTTTTTTACATAACTTTAAACTGACCCGTGTAGCGGGTGCCTACCTCGGCGGAGATGAAAAAGCGGAAATGCTGACACGTATTTACGGTGTGGCCTTTGCAGACAAAGAGTCGCTTAAAGCCTACATCACCATGATGGAAGAGGCAAAGAAGCGTGACCACCGTAAGATCGGTGCAGAGATGGAACTTTTCATGTTCAATGAAGAGTCTGGCGCAGGACTGCCGTTCTGGATGCCTCAGGGAGCGAAGCTTCGTTATAAACTGGAGCAGATCCTTCATAAAGCTCACCTGGTAAGAGAGTATGAGCCGGTACGCGGTCCGGAGATCCTCAAAGCAGACCTGTGGAGAACTTCAGGACATTACGCCTGTTACGGTGAGAACATGTACCTCACAGAGATCGATGAGCAGGAGTATGGGATCAAGCCTATGAACTGTCTTGGGCATATACAAATATTCAAGCAGACACAAAAGTCTTACCGTGACCTGCCGTTGCGTTATTATGAGTATGGTGTGGTACACAGACATGAGAAATCGGGTGTACTTCATGGACTACTTCGTGTAAGAGAATTTACACAGGATGATGCGCATATCTTCTGTACACCAGAGCAGATTGCTCCGGAAGTACTGGAAGTGGTTGAGTTCGTAGACTCGGTCATGAAACTCTTTGGTTTTGAATACACCATGGAGATCGCCACCAAACCTGAAAAGGCCATTGGTGAAGATGCCGTCTGGGAGACAGCGACACAGGGACTCATAGATGCACTTGATGGAAACAACCTTCCGTACAGTATTGACGAAGGTGGTGGTGCCTTCTACGGACCGAAGATCGACATTAAGATCACCGATGCCATTGGGCGTAAGTGGCAGTGTGGAACGATTCAGGTGGACTTTAACCTGCCTGAGCGTTTTGAAGTCGAGTATGTCGATGAAGACAATACACGTAAACAACCGGTGATGATACACCGTGCGATCCTTGGATCCTTTGAACGTTTCATCGGTATTTTGACAGAGCATTATGCCGGAGAGTTCCCACTCTTCCTGGCACCGACACAGGTTATTTTCGTACCGATCTCCGATTCTCATGCCGATTATGCCTATGCGCTTAAGAAAAGATTGAGACTTGAGGGACTGGACTCTGAAGTCTTTGACAAAAATGATTCACTGAACAAACGTATCAGAACGGCTGAAAAGCAGCGTGTACCGTATGTTGTTATTGTGGGAGATGAAGAAGTCCAGGGAAATTCTGTGGCAATTAGAAACAGAAGAACCAGAGAACAGTATAATCTTACACAAGATGAATTTATGGTAGAATTAAACAAACAACTTCAAGAAGGTAAAATTTGAGTAGACAAAACGACAGAAACAACAGAGGTAGAAAGAAGCCTGACGATACAGTCATGAATGAGGCAATCAGATCGAGTGAATTAAGAGTACTTGGTGATGACGGCGAGCAATTCGGTATTATTTCCAGAGCAGATGCTCTTCAAATTGCAGAAGACAAGGGACTTGACCTCGTACTTGTCTCTCCCGATGCAAAACCCCCTGTTGCCAAAGTAATGGACTACGGTAAACACAAATACGAGCTTGAGAAAAAGAAAAAAGAAGCACGTAAGAACCAGAAGAAGATCGAAGTCAAAGAGGTGAAGTTCTCCTGTAAAATTGCAGAGAATGACATTGCTTACAAAGTGAAACATGCCAGAGAGTTCCTTGAAAAAGGAAAGCATGTGAAACTTCGTGTCTTCCTAAGAGGACGTGAAATGGCAAACCCTGAATGGGGTGTAGAGGTACTTAACCGTGTCTGGCCAATGCTGGAAGACATCGCCAACCTTGAAAGTCCTGCAAAGCAGGAAGGACGTTACATTAACATGTACGTCACTCCTCTTAAGAAGTAATATATAAATATTACGCGTAGGTCGGGGTGCCCTCACCCCGACAAAAAATCACACATTCACAAAGCAACCCAGCATACATCACAAAACATCAAGTGACATGTAATCAAATCACCAACATACCTATGTATGCCGATTGGGTGTCGGGGTCAGGGGACCCCGACCTACGGTTTTACTTCATAATGCAGTTTTAGTCCTTCAGACGTCATCACAAACCCTGAAATATTAATTTTCCCCTCATGTACCATACTGTGGTGTTTTTTACAAAGTGGAATGAGATTGTACTTATGGTTTTTATGAAAATGGTCAATATTCCCATCGGTATTGGCTTCTTGCTGCTCAGCAATATGGTGGACATCTTCTACATTTTCATCACAGAGGGCACATTTTGCCAAAAAGAGCTCTTTGTTGTATTTACTGCTTTTTTGTTTACGTAATTTTTTAATTTCAGAACCGGAATCGTTAAGGCTTTCACGTATATTCTGTGCCATTTGCAGAAAATCTTTGTCCATATGTAAAGATTTTGCAAACTCCAAGCCATAAAGACTGTCTCCCCGACCTAACTGTAGCACTCTGTTATAAATAAGTGTATCGTTAGATTCATCATACTTAATGTCCAGATGCAGAAAAATCAAGTGTTTAATGTTTTGTAGTTGTGCAATGCTCCCCAGTTGATGCAGGTGCGTGGCAAAGATGAAGGTTGACTTGAGGGAGATGAGCTTTAAAATAGCAGAGGAGACGATGGCAAGGGCCGATTCTGTCTCTGTCCCCTGTGAGATCTCGTCTCCCAATACCAAAGAGCGTGCATCTGCTCTGTTGAAAATATTTTTTAGCTCCATCATCTCCACAGCAAAGGTTGACAAGCCTTTATAGAGATTGTCTTGAGAGACAATACGTGTAAAGAGTTTGTCGTACAGCCCAAAACGAAGCTCCACGGCAGGGACAAAAAAGCCTGCCTGCGCCAGGACGACAGAGAGACCGATACTCTTCATCAAAGAAGATTTTCCCGAAGAGTTGATACCGTACAGCAGCACACCAAGCACGTCTTCTCCGTCAGAGGCGTTGAGAGTGATGTGGTTGTGTTTGGTATGGTTATTCTCTCCCAGGTAGACATCGTTAGGTACATAGATACCCCGTTCATCATTGGCTTCAATGATGGGGTGCCTCAGGGCGATGGCTTCATAGAAGTTCCCCTCTTCAATGATGGGTCTGCTCAGGTTCATGCTTTTGGCACATTTGGCATTGGAGATCGCGACATCAATGTTGGCTATGAAGGCAATGAGCTTGTCAAGCAGGAGAGAGAAACGGTTTTCCAGTACATCGAGACTCTCAGTGTACCGTTGTTTGACAAGTGAGACCAGTTTGACCTGGGCTGTTTCGTAAGAGCGTGTGATCTCTTCAAAGAGCGGTGCCTGTACCTTGACTGCGTTCTTGAGGTATTTGTAATGAAAGTCTTTAAAGAAGTGGTGCTCTCCGTCAATGGTGACAAAAGAGTCTTTGAGGCTCTTCTCTATGAGTGAAAAACGGTTCTTTGTGAGGTTGATGAAGTAGCCTTCGCTTTCAAGGTAACTCACCGTGGTGTATTTGGCTGTGGCCGAGGAGAAGAGTTTGTCTGAAGAGAAGAGAGATTCGACATGGGCTGCCACGGAATGCATTTTGTCAACCTCTTTCTCCTGCTTTCTGACAATCGTGTCAATAGCCGGGTAGACACCGTTCTTGAAAATGTTGTCATTGATCTGCTCTATACGGAAACGGGCGCAAATGTTGAGTTCAAAGGTCTCTTCCAGAACAGAGAGCATCTCTCTGCTCTCGTCAAAGAGTTTGGCATCAAGTTCAAGACCATTCTCCTGGGCATCTTCCAAAAGCTTCAGTACCGACTCCAGAGACATGGCAATATAGGTGAGTTCCACAGGGTGTAGTTTACGCAGTTTGATACGTCTGGCAATACGCTCCAGGTCGTAGATCTGCTTCAAGTGTGTCTCAAAACGGGCAATGTTAGGCAGGAGACGTTCCGTCAGGTCATAGCGTTCTTCAAGCAGGGCTTTGTCACAAATGGGGTTCAGTAGACGCTCTTTTAACAAACGTTTTCCAAAAGCAGTCGATGTCTTGTCAATAAGATCCAATAGCGTAATATCGGAAGAATCTCGGGAGATGACTGAGAGTTGCTCCATGGCATTGTTCCCAATGTACATGTAGCGGTTTGAACCCAAAAACTGTGGTTTGTTCATCTTCTCTATAATGCTCTCATCATGCTCAATAATGAAGTCGATGAGTACCGCCAAGGCTTCCGTGGTATAGGGATGACGCTCCAGATCTAAAAATTCAATGGCAGAGAGAAAAGAGTTTATCTCAAAGATGCGTGTAAAGAGTGCATTCTGAAAGTTGATCTTGAAGCGTTTGGTATTGATGCTGTAGTGCACGGAGGAGAGTTCCAGGTAGTGGATGAGCCACTCTTTGTTGATCTCTTTTCCTTCAAGTGTGACTATGACTTCCGAAGTTGTATAGGTTTGCAGTAGGTTAAAGGCTTCATCAAGTGCATAAGTTTTGTCATCACGCGTAGAGTGGATCTCGTTGCAGATGGTCTTGCCTGTAGAGACATCGATGGCAGCGTACCCTACAGAGTAAATACCGGCATTTTCATCGACCATGAGTGAGACAATGTTGTTTTCGTTGGGTTCTGAGAGGTACTCAAAGTTGGTACCCGGAGAGATGATGTTCGCCACGTAACGCTTCACATTGGGCATCTCACCTTTTTGCTTGACCACGATAATGGTATATTTTTTAGTGCCGATAAGTCTGGCTAGGTAACGGTCAAGAGAGACAGCAGGAACACCTGCCAATAAGGGGTTGGAAACGGAATTTTCAAGGACAGCTTTGCTTTTACGTGTGAGTTGGATGTTCAGCAGTTCGGCGATCTCTTTGGCTTTCCCGACTTTAAGTTCGTCATTGTTGACTTCATAGACTTCGAAAAAAGTCCCGATCTCCATTAAAATAAGGGCGTCTTTTCCATATTTCTCTTCAAAATGGCGCTGCAGGTCGAAGTAGACTTCGGTGAGTAGTTTCTTTTTTTGTGAAAGTATTTCTGCTGCTTTGTCCACGTCCTACCCCTGTGTTTGATCAGGTAGATTTTAACACAGAAAGCCTTGCTGTTGCATATAGGGTTGATTGGTGGGAGATCCCACCCTTGCGGGTTAATTACATCAAGATATCTGTGCTCCCGTAGGGGGGGTACCCACCGATAAAAAGGGGAAGAACCACTGTTCATAAAAATTTCAGAATATTTCGGTATAATACCGTCCCATTTTAGTGGATAGAAAATTCTAGACAGTAAAAAATTTATATAGGGAGTAAGCATATGCCAAAAATGAAAAGTGTAAAAGGCGCTGTTAAGCGTTTTAAAGTTAAAAAAAGCGGCAAGATCAAAAGAGGTACGGCGTATAGAAGTCACATCCTTACTAAAGTTGATGGTAAACATCACAGAAGTATGAGAAGTTCCAAGCACGTTGACCCAGTTGATGCGAAGAACATTAAAGAGATGATCAACTAAGTTATTAGTACCATTTCACAAGCGATAACCCCCGATTAGGGGCAAGTTCAAACAGAGAGAATGTTTGGCACCGATTCTTAAACAGATAAGGTAAAGGAAACACCATGAGAGTAAAAACTGGTACAGTTAGACATAGACGTCACCGTAAATTATTAAAACAAGCGAGAGGATTCTACAGTGGTAGAAGAAAGCACTTTAGAAAAGCCAAAGAGCAACTCGAGCGTTCATTAGTATATGCTTATAGAGATAGAAGACAAAAGAAGAGAGATTTCAGAAAACTCTGGATTATCCGTATTAACGCAGCATCAAGATTGAATGGTATGAACTATTCAACATTTATGCACGGACTTAAATTGGCAAACATTGAGCTTGACAGAAAAGTACTTGCAGATATGGCTATGAATGCACCTGAATCATTCACAAAAGTAGCTGATGCTTCTAAAGCAGCAATTGCATAATAATTGACTTTTCGTTGATTATCTCTTGAGGAGCTTCGGCTCCTCATCCCTTCAAAACTCCCTTTAAATTTTCTAAATTTTATTTTTTATTCATTGTGATCTTGTTTTTCTCTGTCACTTTTTCTTTTTTGTACTACGACAAAAAAAGAAAGAAGTAACCAAAAAGAAAAAAACGTAAGCGATTTATTGTGTCTGCAGGTAGAAAGTGCTATCTGTTTTGAATTGTTGAAAGATGCGTAGGTCGGAGTACCCTTACCCCGACAATAATCGAAAAGGAGGGTATGTTACTTACTCGTATTAAGCTCTTCTGTCATTTTTTTGAACTCTTTTGTGTATTGTTCTATGGTTTTGCCCCAGTTGTCTAAAAAGCTTTTGGTTTTGTTCAGGTCTATGTTGATTTCGGTTTTGGTGACGACCACACCGGCTTCAGAGTTGTTAATGTCACCATTTTCCATATCTTTGGCAAATTTGTCTGCATGGACTTTGAGCTTTTCTGCCAGTTTCTGGAAGTAGCTTTTGGTCTTGTTTGTGTCGATGATGAGTTTTCCGTTGGTGGTAGTAATGCCGATGTGGGCAAGTTTATTGTCTTGTGCCTGTACCGCTGCTTCCTGCTCTTTTTTGAGCTCGGCACGGAGTTCTGCTTTTGCCTGTGCGGCTACTTTGGCATCATGTGCTGCCTGATTCTCTTGCTTGTCTTGACATCCGGACAGGGCAAGAAGGACAGTAAGTGCTATCAGTATTTTTTTCATGCGTAAACCTTTAGTGTTAAATATAGGTTTATTATACTATGAATTGTGGAGAATATGTGAGGAGAGACCTATCCGGAGAACGGATAGGTACTGAGAAGAGGAAGGGTGAGGCTTATTTACCGCCACATTTTCCTTGGCCACATTTACCTTTTGCGTCTTTCTTCATATCTTTTTTCATCTCTTTCTTGTCTCCAGAGCATTTACCACTTTGGCACTTTTCAGCTTTTTTAGCTGCACCACATTTACCAGCCTGACACTTCATTGCTTTTGGTGCTTCTTTTCCTGAACCACAGTTTGCAGATGCCATTGTGAATGTAAGTGCCGAAGCGCCAAGTACGATAAGTCCTAATTTGATTAATTTTTTCATAGTTTTTTCCTTTTGTTTGATCATAGCTACTTACTGATCGTCACCGAACAGTAGATAGTCTAAAGAGAATTTTCCGGCTCCAAATGAAGCAAAGATCGCTAAGAACAGCATATAATACAGAGGTATTTCAAAGCCGTTGTCTCCGGCTGAAAAGCCGTGAGCCAGGTGAACGGTCGTGATCGCTACGACCATGACGACCATCAATGGTATCGAAATGAGCCTTGTAAAAAGCCCTAATGTGAGGAGTATCACCCCTAGAAGCTCTGTACTGGCTGCCATATAGGCATTGAGTGTTGGAAAAGGAATTCCCATAGAGCCAAACCAGGTAGCGATAGCACCTATATCTGACCACTTTTGCATGGCAGGGTCATAAAACCCGTATGCCACAGCGAATCTGGCCAAAAGTAGTGAAATGCTTTGACCGTTACTTAGAATGTTCTTGGTAAATGGGTAGATTGCTTTTAGCATCTTGCCCTCCTTTTATATGTATCTGATCGGGAATTGAATCATTTGAGTAATGTCGGTTATTCAAATCGTCCAATGCTGCTTTAGGTTTGATACGCTGTAAGTATAGTATGAAACCTGTGTACTGAGTGTGTATTAACTACCACACTTCTTAGATGCTTTTTTGGCATCACCGCATTTTGCAGATTGACTCTTGTCCATCTTTTTCGCTGCGTCACATTTACCTGACTGACACTTGGCTACTTTTGCATCATTGGCATCTGTACATCCTGTAAAGGCGACAAGTGCCAAACCAAGCAGAGAACCGAAAATTAACTTTTTCATCTTTTTTCCTTTTAATTTGAAGATAAGCGCAGTTTACACTTTTTTCCGTGTAATGTCTGTGTATTATTTTTATTGATGTTTCATGCTTTGAGACAAATGAGCTGCACTTAAAGTACACACAATATAATTAGAATACTGAAAATAAAGGGGCTTTCATGCAGCGACGACACTTTTTAATTTTGGGCTCTCTTCTGGGAGCTTCTCCCTATATAGAAGCAAAAGCGCAAAGTGCTTTTTCTAAAAAATTTGAAAACGTCAAAAGTACCATTGCTGCCGTACAGGAACATATGTTTCCTCAGGGGAGTAAAATCCCCTCTGCCAGAGAGATGAATACGATCCGTTTTCTTTTTGAGACAGTTGAGCATAAAAGTTATGACAAAGACATCCGTGCTTTTGTTTTAGAGGGTGCCCAGGAGCTTATAGACCGTGAAAAAGGAAAGTTTAATACTATGACAGCAGCAGAAAAAGAGAAAGCCTTACGGGGCTTTGAAGAGACGAACTATGGACGTAACTGGCTTTCGCGTATTATGACACTTACGATGGAAGGGCTTTTTTCTGCTCCCGTCTATGGCAGCAATCAAAAAGAGGCAGGCTGGAAAGCGTTATCTGCCTATGGTGGTGAGCCTAAACCAACGGTGAGGTATGTGGCACTATGACAACTGTGAAATATGATGTGGTCATCGTCGGTTCGGGTGCAAGCGGCGGTGCTGTGGCCTATACTCTGGCAAAAGCAGGCTATAAAGTCGCGGTACTGGAAAAAGGGAGACTGCTGAAACGTGAAGAGTTCTCGAAAGACGAGTTGGCCTACTGTCGAAGAGACATCGTGACCCCCAGTCTTTTTGACGAATACCACGTCATTGAGGAAAGAGTAGATGGCAAATGGGAAAGTACGCCTACCTATGACTCCGGCTGGTCTTTTTGGAACGGTAATGTTGTCGGAGGTTCATCAAACTTTATGTCAGGGATGCTGCATCGTATGCACCCCGATGACTTTAGACTCAAAAGTAAATATGGTGCCATAGAGGGTGCCAATGTGGTTGACTGGCCTATCTCTTATGAGGAGATGGAACCCTATTACCTTCAGGCTGAAGAGTTGGTGGGTATTTCGGGTAAGTACCAGAAACATCCGGCAGAACCGCCGCGCAGTACAGCAGACTTTACACAGCCTCCCACCAATGAAAATGCTGTGGTGAAGTTACTTGACAAGTCATGCAGAGAGCTGGATATTACCCCTCTGGTCACACCCAGAGCCGTACTCTCACGAGACAAAGGGCATAGAAACGCCTGCTACTACTCCAACTTCTGCGGATCCTATGGCTGCAGTTCCGGGGCAAAGGGCTCTTCACGGGAAGCTTTGCTCATGCCTGCCCTGGCAACAGGCAATTTAACCCTTAAGAGCAATACCTATGTCAAGTCTCTGCATACAAGCAGGAAGGATGCCGTGGACTATGCGGTGGTCGTCGACACGATAAGCGGAAAAGAAGAGAAGATTTATGCAAAAATGTTTGTTGTGGCGGCACAGGCACATGAGAGTGCACGACTGCTGCTGAATTCTGCCAATGCCCTGCACCCGAACGGTTTGGGTAACAGTTCGGGAGAACTGGGAAAGAATCTTGTCTTCTCTGCAGGAGGTTCCGGAGAGGGAGAGTTACATGAAGACAGCCTCAAAGAGATCAAGTTTGAAGAGCTGATGCAGACAGGACTCTTTGTGAACCGTTCTATACTTGACTGGTATTTTATAGACCACTGGTGGGACGGAAAGTTCAAAGGAGGGTCAGTTGAATTTATGTTCGAGCATCAAAATATCATTTCACGTGCCCGAAAGAACAATGAAGAGAATGGAAAGATGGTTTGGGGAACTGTCCTTGGTGAAAAACTGACAGAGCGTTTTACCAAAAGTAAAAAGATCCGTTTTGAGATCTTCAATGACTGGCTGCCCAACGACAACTGCTTTGTCTCTTTGGACAAAAACCATAAAGACAAGTACGGTATGCCTGTGGGTAAACTCCGCTTGGAGGGACACCCCCAGGATCTGAAGGTGGGTAAGTACATTGCCAAGAAGTGTGAAAAAGTGCTTGAAGAGATGGGTGCCCAAAATGTCTACTCGTCGGTCTCCTCTGCCCCTCCCCAGAACCTTGTGGCAGGAGGCTGCCGCTTTGGCAACGACCCTAAAACGTCTGTGCTCAACAAATATTGTCAGAGTCATGATGTCGCCAATCTTTTTGTGGCAGATGCAAGTTTTATGCCAACGGGAGGTTCGGTGCCCTATACCTGGACTATTTATGCCAATGCCTTCAGGGTTGCCGATCATATAAAAAAGAAATTAAAAGCATTATAACAATTATAAATAAACCATTTTTGATTTTATATTTGTTTAAGGGCAATTTGATATCATATTGCCGAGATGTTGAAAAGCTAAACCTGTTGTGAAACAGGGACAGAAAGTCATGGGTCTTTTAAAAGATCGCCAGATTACCAATGTTTGAACGCATAATCTACGTGAAATCAATTTCCTTCTCAAAAACCGATAGTGAATACTGTAATTGTATTTTTGCAAGTTGATCAAATAAAATAAAGCATTTTTTTATTTTTGATTAAGAAAATTGTTGATACAATAAATTACATATTATTTAGTATGGTTGCAAATATCGGGTAAAAACAATACTTTAGGGAGATTTATATGAAAAGAGTTTATAAGCTGCTGGTACTACTGTCTTTTATGACTGTGTCCAGTCATGCCGCTACAAAAATGGTAAAGCATACAGTGAAAAAGGGTGACACACTTTATGCCTTGGCAAAAAAGAACCACACAAGTATTTCGGCCATTAAAAAAGCGAATGGTATTAAAAATGGAAATGCTTTAAAGCTCGGTACTGTCTTGAAAGTACCGACAAAAGCAACCACAACCAAGAAAAAGAAGAGAACAAGAGTCGCTTCGTCAAAGAGACAAGAGAAAAAACTGGCAAGCACGCTAAAAAGTGTCAAGTTTAAAAAGACAAACACTAAAAAGAGTAATAAGTTTGCTATAAAAGATATTATTTTCTCAGGAAAAAACAGCAAGAAATCCATGAAAATGATCAAACTTGCCAAGAAAAAGCTGGGACGTCGATATGTATGGGGTGCGGTAGGACAAAAAAATACCTTTGACTGTTCAGGTCTCACTTCCTATGTCTGTAAGCAAAACGGTATTAAAATTCCAAGAAGAGCTATTCAGCAGTCCAAATACGGTAAATATGTCAGCAGAAAAAACCTACAGCCGGGTGATTTGATCTTCTTTGACACATCAAAAAAACGTAAAGGTTATGTGAATCATGTGGGTATCTACATCGGTCACAATAAATTCATTCACGCAAGTTCGGCTAAGAAAAAAGTGATTATTACTTCATTGGGTAAAAACTTTTACAGCCAGAGATACAAAGGTGCAAGAAGAGTAACCTCGTAACTCTCCCTTCCTCCCCGCTGCCCGTCCGGGCAGCATTTTCTTCTTTTTTCTTAAATATTAAACCACTAATTAAACAGTCAAATATTATGCTAAGAAATGCTATAATAAGCGTATGGAAAAACGAGACGCAAGAAAACTAAAAATATCAGCACAACAAGAGCTAAGAGAACGTGGTGTAAA
>JALSUP010000125.1:8143-25544 GCA_027071315.1 Sulfurovum sp. | reverse complement strand
GAGCAATTATGGAAGAAAAATATGGAAAAATAACTATTTTATCGGGAATATTGGCGCTATAATTTTTTTAAATTGAAAACTGATAAAACAGGAAGGCTGGAGAAGTATTTTTAGAGGTTCCCTATAGGAAAATAAATATTGCTAGTATGTTTGATTTTATACTTCTTGCGTGTTGGATTTTAACTTTTCTGTCGTGATATAGATAAAGTTTGATATAATTATAAACCTATTTTATAAAAAGAAATTTACTTTGAACAAACATCCGAAAGTCTCCATCATTACTGTTGTCTATAATGGCATAGCACATCTGGAACAGACCATCCAGAATGTACTGAACCAGAGCTATGACAATATTGAGTACATTATCATAGATGGTGGTTCTACGGATGGAACGGTAGATCTCATAAAACGGTATGCAGATAGAATTTCCTACTGGGTAAGCGAACCTGACGATGGTATTTACGATGCGATGAACAAGGGCATTGCCAAAGCAACAGGTGAGATCGTGGGGCTCATTAATGCGGATGACTGGTATGAGGTGGACGCTGTTGAAAAAGTGCTGCAGACATTTGAAAGCGTAGACGCAGATGTGGTGCATGGCGGCATGTTCATTCTTAAAGAGGATGGTGAAGGTTTTGTGAAGTCTGCAACTTCTGATCTGAGTCATCTTTCCAAGGGGATGCTTCTGAACCATCCGACTGTGTTTGCCAAAAGATCACTTTATGAAAAGTATGGCGGTTTTGATCGTTCATACAGGATCGTGGCAGACTGGGAAATGATGATGCGGTGGAAGTTTAAAGAAGTGAAGTTTGTTGCCAGTACAGATAGGTTGGCGAACTTCCGTATGGGCGGTGTGAGTTCTGAACACTTGAAAAAAAGTTTTAAAGAAAAGCATGATGTACGTAAAACTTATGACACATACCGTATGCTCGACTGGTATTTTATTTACGATAAGCTCAAATCTATTTTACCGGCAGAAAAACTTTTGAAGATCTCACTGAACAAACAAAAGAAAAAGGGCTTGCGTGTTAACGTATAATATCTTCATTGCCATTGTGGCTTTTTTTCTTGCGTTGGACTATTATGTACATAAGTATGATGTGCATTTGCAAAATGGTGGTACAAGACTTGCTTTTGGCAATACATTTATGTATCTGGCATTGGGTATCATCATCTTTTTTGCAGGGTTTCGTTTTGAGATAGGGTATGATTACCCCAAGTATCTTGCAGGGTATCTTTATGAGAGTGAGTTACGGGAATGGGAACCCCTGTTTACATTTTTGGTACGAGTACTGCGAAATATAAATTTCGGTTTGGATAGTCAGGGAATGTTCCTGTTCTTCTCCGGGCTGACGGTGATGATACTTTACACGGCATTGCAAAAACTTACACCACATTACAGGTTGGGTATATTGATATATCTGCTTGTCCCATCACTCTACTTAAGCTCATTTTCTGTCATACGACAGGGAGTTGCTTTGGTTGTTCTTTTTTATGGACTACAGTATATTACCAAAGAGAAAGCAGAATATAAAAAATATTTTCTTGTTGCTGTCATTGCATTTTTATTTCACTATAGCTCTATTTTTGTTGCCTTTATTTATGTGGCAGGTGGAAAATTTTTTCAACGTAACTATTCCTGGTTATTCTATACTTTTTTAATAGTGATCAGCTTTTTCCTCTCTTTTGCACATATCGGTAAGGTGTTGTTAATGTATGCACCTGGGCACTTCAGTACATATGCTAATAACTATGGGTTTTCTGTCAGTATTTTAAAGTTACTTGTAGTGAATGGTTTTTTTCTGTTTTTCATGTTTCAGAAAGACCGTTTTTTGAAAACAAAACTGGATATTTATTTGTTAAACTCTCTCTTTTTGGGACTTATGATCTTTAATATCTTTAGTGATTTTGTATTTGTATCTAGGTTGGCACAGTATTTTCTGGCAGCAGAAATTGTGTTGGTACCGATCTATCTTTATACTGTTAAAGATGTTTTTATACGAAGACTCATGTTGGGTCTGTTCATTGTTTATTACCTTTTTAATTTTAATTATGCATTATATAGAGACAAAGTTTATAATGTTGATCATAAACTTCATACCTTGATCCCTTATAAGAACTATTTTACAGAAGAACACAGATCATATAGAAGTATTAATATTGATGCCTGGTATAACTACATACAGGAAAATGCCGCACAGGAATCACAGGAGAAGGACATCAAATGACACAGAAGAAGAGTATCGAATTTAATACATTCATGTTGGTATGGTTTGTCTATGGGGTGAGTTGTCTGTTCTACTATTTAAATCCTGCAAAATTTGTACCGGATGACAGTTTGTTCTACCAGGTGATAGCACAATACATTGTTGAGTCAGGCGTCTCCACTTTTAATGGTTTGATCGATACCAACGGTTATCATCCGTTATGGATGCTCTTTAATGTATTGGCTGTATCTCTTGCAAAAGTGATCCATATCGATCCTCTTTATGTTGTCGGATTTATATTTCAGGTGTTGGTGGGGGCTTCAATTTATATAATGTATAAAATACATAATATCTGGAATGATTTTCTGGTATCTTTATCGGCACTGATTATTATTTTTATTTTTTTAACAAATGGTATTTTACAAAATATGGAGAGTGCCCTTGCCTTGTTTTTTGTCCTGTATACGCTTCTCTATTATTTAAAGCATGATATGTACTCTGAAAAACAGTTTATGTTTCTGGGTATACTGCTTGGTTTGCTGGTCCTGTCCAGACTTGACCTTATATTCTTTGGTTTATTGTTTGCAGTTTCTCTCTTATGGAGTGAAAGAGAAACAATACGTCAGAAGCCTAAGTTACTGCTTGTATTTATTGTTGGCGGATTGTTGATCATGTTACCGTATTTGCTCTATAATTATACGGTTTTTGGGTCCATTATGCCAATTTCTGGTGCGTTGAAGAGTAGTTATCCGGTCATTACTTTTTCCTGGCATCGGCTTATCCCTTATGGCATGGCCGGTATTTTTGCTTCACTCCTTGCTCTGGCTATTTTACCATGGATAAAAGAAAAGAAAATACGTCTGATGCTCTTTGTGCTTTCCGTATCTACTGTTTTTCATGCCTTTTATCTGGCAATGTACCAATTTCCGATGACCTGGTATTTTATAACGGGTTATTTACTGTTTGCGATCATGGCAGGCTATGTTATTCAGCAGATCAGTAAAATGATGGGGTTAGGTCATATTTTTATCTATTCAGTATTGGGATTTTTTGCCGTTCTGGCTATGGGTATGTCGACATTGCGATATTATACTGACTTTAATATCAGAAACCATCTGCTGCATGGTGCTGAAATTCATTATCAGCCTCAGGCACAATTTAAAGCAATGGCTGAAAAAATAGCTGAACAATTACCCGAAAATGTTACAGTTATGACCTGGGATCTTCCAGGTGTTTTGGCGTATTTTGGAAAGTTGAAAGTTTTTTCGGCAGATGGACTCATTAGCAATAAAACGTATCAGGAAGAGTTAGTGACCCTGGGTGCAAAAAAAGTTTTTGATCAATATAAAATACAATATATCATTGTACCTGTCAGTTCAGAGGGAACATACTATAATGGTATGGCGTTAAAGTATGGTCAGGGTGGTCATCAATATATTGTTTCTATGAGATCAAGACTCAAGGACAAGGACGTGGGAGAATTTATATTTCATGATTCAGATCTTGTTATGAAAACACATGTATTACCTGATGTAAATAACTCTCTTACTCTGGGTGTTTTTAGAATACAGGCCGATAAGTAAGTTGAGAGGGTGACTTTCAAGTAGTTATTTAGTATAATGTCAGCTTAATTTTTGACATATTTAACGAGGGGGAATACTTGAATATACCAGCACTGTTAAAACTCATGCGCCCTCACCAATATATCAAAAACCTCTTCATCTTCCTCCCGCTTTTTTTTGCCCTGAAGATCACAGATACAGCACTCTTAACAAATGCGGTTATCGCCTTCATCGCCTTTTCCCTGACTGCCAGTGCCATTTACACGTTAAACGATTATCATGACATTGAAGAAGACAGACAACACCCAAAGAAAAAGAGTCGTCCCTTAGCCTCTGGAGCCATCAGTAAATCTCAAGCCATTATTATCATGGCAGTATTGGGAACAGCAGGTTTTGTACTCATGGCAACGCTTTCACTTAAAGCCGTAGGTATCCTTGCAGCTTACGTCATTATGAACATTGCTTACAGTTTCTACCTCAAACATGTCGCTATTTTGGATGTGACCATCATTGCCATCGGTTTTGTATTGCGTCTCTTCATCGGTTCGGCTGTCACAGGTATACCCCTTTCAATGTGGATCGTTATTATGACCTTTCTATTAGCTCTCTTCATGGCACTGGCCAAACGAAGAGATGATGTCCTGATCTATCTTGATACCGGTAAGAAAATGCGTAAGGTGATCAACGGATACAATCTTCAATTTTTAGATACGGCTATGGCAATTATGGCATCTGTGGTAATAGTCGCCTATACGATCTATACGACATCAGCAGAAGTAGTAGAAAGAGTACACAGTGAATACCTTTACCTTACCGCACTGTTTGTTATACTTGGAATTATGCGTTATTTGCAAGTGGCATTTGTACTGAAAGATAGTGGTTCCCCCACTAAAATAGTGCTTAAAGACCGCTTCATGCAACTTACTCTGCTTGGTTGGGGTCTCACCTTTGCTTGGATACTCTACTAAATGTTAGCCATAAAATACAGTATCTTCGCAGGAATCTCCACACTTTTCAACCTGTTGTTTCAATATTTCAGCTTTGGACTCTACTCTGGGTTGGGGGCACTTTATGTTGCCATGTTCATCGGTACACTGGCAGGTTTGGTAGTCAAATATATTCTGGACAAAAAGTTCATCTTCTATCATGAGGTCAAAGATAAAAAAGATGATGCCAAAAAGTTTGCACTCTACTCACTGATGGGTGTTTTTACCACCATTATCTTCTGGGGAACAGAAATGGGCTTTTACTATTTTATACCAAACCCTAACGCAAAATACTTAGGTGCAGTGATAGGTCTAAGTATCGGTTATGTCATCAAGTACTTCCTGGACAAGAAGTTTGTCTTTATCCATAAAGAGGAGGTCGCCTCATGAGTCTACTGAGCTGGGGGATGTACCCTAAAGTCACGAACACTGTATTTAAATTCAATAGTGAAGAGAGACTTAAAGAGATCATTAGTGAATATAATGATCTCATCCCCTACGGTAACGGAAGAAGCTACGGAGACAGTGCGCTAAGCTCCAACATCATCAACGTCAAACCCAAAGACTACTTCATAGACTTTGATGAAGAACAGGGTCTCTTGCATGTCCAAGCAGGGGTACTTCTCTCAGAGATCTTGGAAGCGTATGTCCCAAGAGGCTGGTTTCTAAAAGTCACTCCAGGTACCAAGCTCATCACAGTAGGCGGTGCTATTGCCTCTGATGTTCACGGCAAGAACCACCATGTCGAAGGCTGCTTCTCTGAATGTGTGAAAGAGTTCGAGATCATGCTCGCAGATGGTGAAGTCGTTACCTGTTCGAAAGAGACAACACCAGACCTTTTCAGAGCAACCTGTGGCGGACAGGGACTGACAGGTGTCATCCTCGAAGCCAAGATCTACCTCAAAAAGATCAACTCCCAATACATAGACCAGACCACCATCAAGACCAAAAACCTCAAAGAGACCTTTGCAGCATTTGAAGAATATCAAGACAAACCATACTCGGTAGCATGGATAGACTGTCTTGCCAAAGACAAAGAGATCGGTAAGTGTCTGCTGATGGTCGGTGACTTTAGAGATGACGGCAAACTGGACTACAGACTCAAACCGCAAAAGAGCATCCCTTTCAACTTCCCAAGCTTTGCACTCAACAACTGGAGTGTCAGAACTTTCAACTGGTTGTACTACGGTAAAGCTAAAGAGGGTGTCTCTAAACAGAGAGTAGACATAGATACTTTCTTTTATCCACTCGATGCCATAGGCCACTGGAACCGTATCTACGGGAAGAACGGTTTGACCCAGTACCAGTTTATACTTCCAAAAGAGACAAGCTATGAGGGACTCGAAGAGATCCTGACTGCTATCTCCAAGTCTGGTAAGGGTTCGTTCCTTGCCGTACTGAAGCTCTATGGTAAAGCCAATAACAACTGGCTCTCGTTTCCTATAGAGGGGTACAGTCTTGCCCTGGACTTCAAGATAGAAAAGGGGCTCTTTGAACTCCTGGATCAACTTGACGAGATCGTCGTCAAACATAAGGGTCGGATCTACCTTACCAAAGATGTGAGAGTGAGTAAAGAGACCTTTGAACAGGGCTACCCACACATAGAAAAGTTTAGACAGTACAGAAAAGCGAACAAGATGGACAGTAAGTTTCAATCATACCAATCAAAGAGAGTAGGAATATAGAATAATGTTGAATGTTGAATTTTTAATGATGAATGAGAGAGGATAATAGATGAGTTATGTATTGATTATTGGCGCTAAGAGTGACATTGCCAAAGCATGTGCCAGAGAGTATGCTAAGCATGGGTACGACCTTTGCCTTGCTGCTAGAAATGTAAACGAACTATCAGAGTTTGCTCAGGATGTTACGACAAGAACACAAAAGAGTGTCAAACTCCTTGAACTGGACATTCTGGATTATAAAAGTCATCAAGGTTTCTATGACAGTATAGAAGAGAAGCCTCTTGGTGTTATCTCTGCTGTGGGGTATCTTGGAGAACAGGAGAAAGCACAGAGTGACTTTGAAGAAGCAAAAAGAATTATGGACACAAACTATACAGGTGTGGTCAGTCTTTTTAACATCATTGCTGATGACTTTGAAAAGAGGAGAAGTGGATTTATAGTCGGCATCTCTTCTGTGGCTGGAGATCGTGGCAGAAAGAGTAACTACATTTACGGTTCTGCCAAAGCAGCACTTTCAGCTTACCTCTCTGGACTCAGAAATAGACTTTATGATGCACAGGTGCATGTCTTAACTGTGAAGCCTGGGTTTGTAGCTACCAAGATGACGGAAGATATGGATCTTCCTGAAAAGTTGACGGCTCAACCTGATGAAGTGGCCAGTGATATATTTAATGCTCAGCAGAAGGGCAAAAATGTGCTTTATACCAAGTGGATATGGAGATGGGTGATGTTGATCATCTGTAGTATTCCTGAGTTTCAATTTAAAAAAATGAGCATTTAAATTTATGCATTTGGCTTTGTTTGACTTCGACGGCACTATCACCACAGACGACAGCCTCATCAAGTTTATCCGCTTTGCAGTCGGTGATGCCAGGTTTCTGTGGGGAATGACAGTGCTATCCCCAATGCTCACTGCCTACAAGCTAAAACTGATCCCCAACTACAAAGCCAAACAGATGATGCTCTCGTACTTTTTCAAGGGTATGAATGAAGAGCAGTTCCAAACCATAGCCAGAGAGTATTCTCTCAAACACATCGACATCATCTTAAGACCAAAAGCCATGGAAAAGATGGTCTGGCATAAAGAGCAGGGACATAAAGTCGTCATTGTCTCTGCATCCATAGAGTGCTGGCTCAAACCATGGTGTGCAAAAAATGGTCTTGATCTCATAGCAACAAAGTTGGAGATAAAAGAGGGGATTGTCACAGGAAAGTTCCTTAGCAAAAACTGCTACGGAATAGAAAAGGCTCAGAGAGTCAAAGATAAGTATAAGTTAGACGATTATGACCACATCTATGCCTATGGTGACAGCAGAGGTGACAGAGAGTTACTGGAACTTGCTGATGAAAATTTTTATAAGCCTTTTAGAGAGAAGCGTTGAAACGGCATGAAGAGGAAAAAGTATCGTGAATGATTTAGGAAGATTTAAATAAATGCTGAAGACAAATGAATTGACAAAGATAAACAGGAAAGTGAGATTTTCTGTCATTATCCCCATGTTCAACGCCTCACACACTATTGTTAAAACATTGGATTCCTGTTTGGAACAGACTCTTTTACCTAAAGAGATCATCATTGTAGATGACTGTAGCAGTGATGATTCTATTGAAAAAGTTGAACAGTGGAGAGAAGCATATGGCGGTGATGTAAAAGTCATGATTGCGTCTTTGTCAGAAAACTCCGGGCCATCCAAAGCACGTAATAGAGGTTGGGATTTGGCAAATGGTGAGTATATTGCATTTTTGGATGCAGATGACAGGTTTTTACCGAAAAAGCTGGAAAAAGTGGGAGATGTTTTTGTACAAAACAGTAACATCGTTCTGCTTGGGCACGGGTATAGTGTGGATGATGAATCGATCACTGAAAGTGCTGCCTTGAAAAAAGTGTCAGTCAAAGCATTGTTGTTCAAAAATCTGACAACCACACCGTCGGTCATAGTCAAGCGGGAGATCAAGGAGCGTTTTGATGAAAGTATGCGATACACGGAAGACCATGACCTGTGGTTGAGAATAACCCAAAGGTATGATGAAACGTACTTTTTGGAGACTGTATTGACGATCATCGGTAGGCCTGTACGGGCAAAGGGTGGACAGAGTGACAACCTCTGGGCCATGCGTAAAGGGGAGATAAAGATGTACAGGAAGTATTGTCAGGATAACAGTCGTATCTTTCTTTTTCCTTTCTTTTTGCTATACTCTCTGGCAAAACATAGTGTGAAGATGATAAAAGGAATATCGTGAGTGTAAATGTTGCCATTGTGGTGTATGAGAACCCTTTGCTTATGATCAAAGCTGCTGTTGACTCTGTGCTGCAGGAGAAGGAACTCGTTGACCATCTATATCTGATAGACAACTCTCCTACCGATAGATTAAGGAAGAGCTGTAAGAGTGGCGTGGATTACCTGTTTACCGGTGAGAACCTTGGGTTTGGTAAGGCGAATAACATCGCCATGCGAAAAAAGTATAGAAGAGGGGATCCCGTACCACCTACTGGTCAATCCGGACATCCATTTTGAAAAAGGGGTGATCGAGAAACTGCTAAGCTATATGGATGCCAACCCCGATGTGGGGGTGGTGACACCTAAAGTCTTTTACCCTGACGGAACGGTACAGCACCTTTGTAAACTGATGCCGACACCCTTTGACCTGATAGGTCGGCGCTTTTTTGGCTGGGGACCGTTCAGGAAGTATGTCGATGCACGAAACAGACGTTTTGAGATGCATGAGAGTTGTTATGACAAAGAGATGGATGTGCCTATACTTTCGGGAAGCTTTATGATGATCCGTACTTCCGTGTTGAAAGAAGTCGGCATTTTTGATGAGCGTTATTTCATGTACCTTGAAGACTTTGACCTCTGCCGACGTATAGGAGAGGTATCACGAACCGTCTTTAACCCGGAAGTCTCGGTGGTACACGAGTATGAAAAAGGGTCTTATTTTAACAGACGGCTCTTTAAAGCACACATTGTCTCGGCGATCAAATATTTTAACAAATGGGGCTGGTTCTTTGATAAACGGCGGCGTGAAGTGAATGGAAAGGTTGAATTTTAAATTGTAATATAACCGGGTAGGTCGGAGTGCTCTTACCCCGACCTACGGGTTCTCCTTGACATAGTGGGATTTCTTGGAGAGGAAGGGTTTCTCTATGAAGTGCCAGGAGAGCCATGCCATGCTTAGCACGAGCAGGAAGAGGGCAGTGAAAGACAGCCACGGATTGACAGCGAAGAGTCCCAGTGCAATAAAGGTCTGGATGAGCGGAAAGTGCCAGATATAAATGCCGTAGCTGAGGTCTCCGTATTTGGCGATGTGACCCAGATAGCGGATGGCGGTTGCCAGGTAGATGACGATGACGCTCAGTGAGACGACATAGAGCGGATAGCAGGGAAAAAATTTCTGCGCCACATAGCCAAGCAGTGCCAGAAGGAAAAGCGGATGGCGGTAAGCCAGGAATTTCTCATGGTGATAATAGAGCAGTGCTCCCGCAGAGAAGAACATCATCTGTCCGGGAAGCTGTCTTTGCAGCACAAGGTAGAGAGCGTTGTGGGTCTCTTGTGCGAGATAGGCCATACCGTAGTAGTAGAGTGCGGAGAGAAGAAAAACGGCAAGCAGTGTTTTTGTTTTGCCGAGCCATTGGTAGAAAAAGGCAATGAGCGGTACAGAGAGGTAGAACATCACCTCCACTTTAATGGTCCAAAGGGCACCGTTGACGGAGGTGTTGTAGTTTTCTGTAAAGACGCCGGGAAGGGTCAAATGCAGAAAACCAAGGGTCGAGAGGTTGGCAAACAGGTACTTCCAGCTCTCAGACGAGGTGAAATAGTCATATATCGGCAGTGTGGAAAGCAGGCTCAACAGCAGGAATGCCAGGAGGATCACCGCAACATAGCCAGGGGCGATACGTTTGAAACGTTTTTGAAAATAGCTTTTCAGAGAAGAGGAACGTTCGTAACTCATGAAGATGAGAAAACCCGAGACAATGAAAAACGAGTGGACTGCGACAGCAGCTGAAAAAAATGTATTGAAAAAGGCAAACGCTGAAATCTGTGTGAGTTCAGCGGTATGAAAAAAGAAGACCCCCAATGCCAGAAAGAGACGGATATGGTCAAAGTTGTTCTGTTGACTAAACTTCTGCATACTGCGGCTTTTGGGTGAAAAGGTGTTTATAAAAAAGTCTGAACGGACGCAGCAGAGGGTAGAGAAAGTCGATGCTGTCCGGTAAACCGAAGGTGATGACATCAACCGGTGTTGTTTTAAAGAGGGATGTGAAAAGCCAGACTGTTCTGGATGTTTTGGCAGGGAAGAGTTCCGCCAGAAAGAGGAAACGGGCACGTTTTTTATCTGACTCGTCCCAGTAGACAAATCCCTGTTCATAATAGGCAAGTGTTTTATCTATGAGGCTTTGGATCTGTTCACTTTTATACTGTTGCAGTGTGCCTGGAAGTACCGTACCAAAAAGTGTTTGACTGAGAAAGAGCCCCAGTAGAAAAGGGGTTTCGATCTGCTCACTTTTTGCCTGAAGATAGATCTGTTCGAGATCCATTTCCGGTGTTTTACTGATGAGCATATGCAGGTCATAAACCCACTCGTAACGTTCAAAAATGTGTTTGGCGCCATGCAGCGAAAGATAGAGCAGGTTGTGTTCTGCCGACAAAGCGTTGATCTCTCTGTTCTGAAGCATTACAGGCTGGGCATCCCGGTATAGAAGTGTAAAGTCAAGCGGCATTTTGTGACGTATGGGAAAGAGTTTCCAGTGCAGTTCCAGAAGGGCACCGGTTTCATTGTGTCTGAATGAAAAATCATTGTCAAGCGCCAGGAACTTTTTTCTTTTCAGCAGTGTAAGCGGCAGGACCGGAGTATAGTCAAGAGAGAGGATCAGTTCAGAGATCTCATAGAGTTTCTCTTCCTTGACCAAAAGGTCAATGTCTGAAAATTGCCGCATAGAAATATTGCCGTAGAGTGTCTGCGCCAGCGTAGGCCCTTTTATGGCAATGTATGGAAAGTGATGCTCTTCCAGATTTTTGCCGAGGGTTGAAAGATGGACAGTAAGGAGCAGGTTGGCTTTCATGATCTCCCTGTATTCACTGGTTAAAAGGTTTTGCTCCTCCTGTGAAAAGAGGGCAGGGGTATTTTTGCCTGCTTTATAGAGTTGGGGAATAATACCATGCAGTTTGGCCAAATACATGAGAGGCTGTATATCTAGATGATCAGTTGAAAGTGCAGCATGGGAAGAGAGGCTTAATAGTTGTATAAGGAAATGGTTTTCGTTACGGAGCGCATGCATTTTTTCTTGATTCATAAAGAGGAGTATACAAAAAAAAACTTCAAAAATTTAATCTAGATAAATTTTAACTTTTGATATAATAAAAAAAATAAGGATAAGTACTATGAAAAAGATAACGCTTTCGTTAATGACAGTCGTAGCAATGAGCAGTTCAGTATTCGCAGGTGGGGATATTGCACCGGTGCCTGTTGTAGCTGAGGTAGAAAATAATGGATTTTATCTAGGAGCAACTTTGGGTTACCAAAGAACATACAGTATTGATTCTGCCTGGTTTGGAGAAGCTGATACACTTGATCAGACAGGAACGTTGGGTTTGATTTTCGGGTACGACTATAATCAATATTTGGCTTTTGAAGGGCGTATCGCTACAACAGTTTTTGACGAAGACTATGCTGATGTAACGACATACAGTATTTTTGTTAAACCGCAATATCCTGTGACGGAAGAGTTCAGTATCTATGCCCTGTTAGGTTACGGAAATACAAAGGTAAAAGGCAGTGATGGCGGAGGAGTTACATTTGGTTTCGATCCTAATCGTATAGGGGATACCATTATGGATGAGTCCGGATTCCAGTGGGGATTGGGTGTCAGTTATGCCGTGACTGAAAACATTGATGTTACTTTTGACTATGTCTCTTATGCCAATGATGCAGATATTACACCAACAGCACTCTATTGGTATAATGGTAATCTCCATGCACATGGACCATTTGACAAGTTAAGTGATGATGCATTAACACTCGGGGTCATCTACAAGTTCTAATCACCCTTTTTAATACAGGTCACACGATAGAAGTGTGACCGTGAAAAATCACACACTTTGGACAAGAATGAATACAGAAACACCTCAAACCCAGACCATGGGACACAGCCATGACATTAATATAAAACAGGTACTTCATACCCTTTCCCGCTATAAATACTCCATCGTTTTCATTACACTTTTCTTTGCTGCGGCGACTTATGCATACCTTTATTTCAAACCCAATATTTATAAAACATTCGCAACGGTTGAAGTGGGGAAGAATGCTCCGGAAAAGAAAGATGTCCTGTCCCAGCTTTCAGATACGATGAGTTTAGATACGGAAGTGGATATTATCAAATCAAGATTTGTCATGCATATGGCTTTGAAAGACATTGATGTGACGCACCGGTATTATGCGGTACGACACTACAAACAGGTTGAACTGTACAAAAAATCACCTTTTGCAGTTGACCTCAGTAAAGGCTTTGGACTGGAGTTCACTGTCATCCCCCTGAGCAATAAAAAAAGTTTTGAGTTACGTGTGAATGGTAAAGAGAATGGTGAAAAATGGGAGTATGACAAAATACACAATTACGGTAGCACCATAGATGACCCCCATTTTCATTTGACTTTAACAAAAAACAAAGCGATGGAACTTGATGAATCGGAGTACCGTTTTAAGGTATTTACAGAGCTTTCTTCTGTCATGCGGACCATGGGTGGTATTGATGTTGAGCAGGGTACCGGTTACTCCAATGTGATCAAGATCACCAATGAGGACAATGTTCCCTTACGTGCAAAAGAGGTTCTCAATGCACTCTCTTTGGCCTACTTGCAACAGAATATTGATAAAAAGACACAGGAAGCATCTAAAATGCTTGAGTTCATTGACCTGCAACTGATCAATATTAACTCTAATCTGAAAGATGCGGCAGTCAAACTTGAAGAGTTTAAAAAGACAAGCAATACTGCAGAATTGAGTATGAAGACGCAGTTGATCATTACCAAAATGAGTGACTATGAAAGTAAACTGGTTGATATTTCTATTGAAGAAAATATGCTTAACAGTATATATGAACAGATAAAAGCCGGGAAAAACCTTACTACACTCTCTGTGGCAGGTGTCAATTTTAAAGACAGTTCTCTGCCTGATCTCATTAAACAGTTACAAGATGCTGTCTTAAAGAAAAACCTGCTTCGTAAAGATTATACGGAAGCCTACCCGGGTGTGATGAAGTTGACCGGACAGATCAAGTACTTGAAAAAAATGATCAAAAATACGGTAAAGAGTTTAAAAGAGAATATTGCCGATAAAAAATCTTTGGTTCAGAAATCACTTATACAACATGAAAAGCGTTTAAAAGAGCTTCCTGGCGATGAACGTGTCTATGGCCGATTGGAACGAAATTTTGAGATCAATAAAAATATCTACTCTTATCTGCTTGAGAAAAAAGCAGAGACAGGAATCATTAAAGCGTCCAAAGTGAGTAAAAACAGGATTATTGATGAAGCCTTGACACCTACTGTGCCGATCAAGCCGAAACGTACAAAAATTCTTATTATGGGGACTTTGTTCGGTCTTTTGCTTGGTCTTGTGTTGGCTTTCCTGAGAGACTTCATGGATGACAGAATTAAGAATGAAGATGATATTCCGGAAATGGACGACCACACCATTTTGGGTGTGATACCTCACATTAAAAAGTTCGATGATTCTGTGGCGGTCCTGAAGAATCCAAAATCAGGTTTGGCTGAAGCATTCAGGAACTTGCGTACTAACTTACAGTTTATGGGAAAATCAAAAAGTTCTCATGTCATTTCCCTGACCTCTACCATTGGCGGGGAAGGTAAGACCACGATGTGTATGAACCTCGGTGGTGTCATGAGTATGGCAGGGAAAAAAACTATTATTCTTAACCTTGATATGCGTAAACCGACACTGCATCAGCGGTTTGAACTTCCCAACATCAACGGTATGAGTACACTGCTCTCTGAGCATACCCCACTGAATACGGTGATACAGAAAACAAAGTATGAAAATCTTGATATTATTGCGTCAGGGCCTGTACCTCCCAACCCGAGTGAATTACTGCAGGGTGAATTGATGGCAAAACTCATAGAAAAGTTGCGTGATGTCTATGAGGTGATCATTTTAGATACGCCTCCTGTCGGTCTGGTAACAGATGCGCGAACCATTATGCATTATGCCGATACCAATATTTATGTGCTGAGAGCCAACTACTCCAAAAAAGTCTTTTTGAGAAATATTAAGAAACTTTCTGACATAGAGAAAATACCGGGAGTGGGTATTTTACTCAATGATGTCGATATGGAGAAGGGTGGTTACGGCTATGGTTACGGTTACGGCTACGGTTACGGCTATTATGAAGAAGAAGAGAAATAATGTTCTCTTTTTTTAAAAAGAAAGCCAAAAAGCAGGTCCCCTGTTTAAAAATAGATATACACTCACACTTAATTCCCGGAATAGATGACGGGTCTCAAAGCATGGAAGAGAGCCTTACTCTTTTGCGTGGCCTGTCAGAGATAGGCTATAAGAAAGTGATCACGACGCCGCATATTATGCTGGATGCCTATAAGAATAACAGAGAGATTATTATGGGTGGATTGGCAGATGTACGAGAGGCTGTAAAAGAAGCAGGTATTGAGATAGAGATAGAAGCTGCTGCGGAGTATTACCTCGATGACGGATTTATGGACTTGATCGATGCCGGCAATATGCTTACTTTTGCTGAAAATCATTTACTGTTTGAAACCTCCTATGTTGCCAAACCTATACAGCTTGAAGAGATGATCTTTGGCATGGGAACGGCCGGTTATCAGCCTGTTATGGCACATCCTGAGCGTTACAGGTATGTGAAAGATCCATTGGCAGAGTATGGCAGGTTTAAAGAACTTGGTGTCATGTTTCAGGTGAATCTGAACTCTTTTGGCGGGCATTATGGTAGGCAGGCACAGGAGCAGGCACTCTTTTTAAGTGAACACGGGATGATCGACCTTTTAGGATCCGATACCCACCATAAGAAACATGTCTCTTCCCTGGCAAAGGTGATCGATTCAGAAATGTATGCTGAGATCTTTGAACATAATACGATCTTGAACGATACACTATTGGCTTAGGAAGGAAGAAAAAATGACCTTTTGGAAAATGCTAGTCATTTTAACATTTTTAAGTACTTCTCTTTTTGCCTACAGAGAAGTCGTGGTCGATCTGTCAGAGCAGATGGCATATGCCATAGAAGACGGCTTTGTGGTCTTTGAAGGGCGTGTTTCATCGGGTGTTATTGGCCGAGATACACCTAACGGTGAATATAGGATTTTGCAAAAGAAGCGTTACCATAAATCCAATCTTTGGCCGAAACCCAATGGTGGTGCCAAGATGAACTATATGTTACGTTTGACAAATTCAGGCATTGCAATGCATTTGGGGCATGTCCCTAAAAAAGGACCGGCTTCTCACGGCTGTATTCGTTTGAAAAATGGCTTTGCCCAGAGAATGTTCAAGTGGGCAAGGGTGGGTATGCCTGTATATGTTGAAGGCGATGCTCTCGACTATGTACATTTTAACGGTGGGCGAAATGATAGTTTTTACGCTTCAGACTACGGTATGATCGATTATCATGATTAAGCTGAAGTGAGACTTTACTGTACGTCCTGCATTATTTCAAACCAGTTTCTTGAAAATACTTTTTTAATATATGCTTCCTGATGGGGCACCAGACAGCCTGAACAGTTTTGATGTATGGCATCGTCTGAAATGTATCGGCTCCCGTTTTTGGAGTCAATGTTACACAGGCTGAACAGCGTTTTCTCTTCTTCCTTTTCCAAGCCTTCATCGTCAAATCTAAAATTGGGACAGGCACAGAGGTAGCAGTTGAGTATGTCGATGTCATGGCACTTTTTGTTCTCTTTGTAGAGTGGGCAGAAGTCCGGTTCTTCTTTCACCATATTCTCAAAACGAAAATATTGGATGACCTCTTTCTCGCTGAAATGCTGAAGCTTTTTCATAATGGCCTGGTGTTTGGCACCATGGTTTTGGAACCATTCGCTGTAAGTCATAGTGTAGCCTTCTCTTTTTTGGATTTTTTAAAACTTTTTAAGATCAAAATGATCACAATGACTTCTACGAGCAACAGTAAAAAATGAAGGTCATAGACCTGTGTCTGGTTATCGTTAATATGATAGGCATTGATGACCTTATAGAAGAGGTAAGAAGCTCCCATACCGATGAGATAGCCTAACTGCTTTGCTGTATCGAGTCTGGTGAGCAGAGTATCGGTTTTCAGCAAAAGTGTTTCCGCTCTGACAAGGTAGGAGCCAAAGACAAAGGTGACCTGATACCCGATATACATGAGGAGTGCGGTCTGGTATGAGTAGGAGTGATAGAGAAAATAGAGAATAGCCAGAAGAAGCACCACTTCTACAAAAAGGGAGATACGAAAAAACCATTTGGCATTTAAAATATGGTTATAGAGTCTTGCTACCAACAGCATGGCCAGCGCCAGAAAGACACCGCCCAGAGAGTAAATGGAGGGTTCCAGCGGTGCATAGAGTGTAAAGATGGCACCCACGCTCAAGCCCAGAAAGAGCGAGTTGAAGAATTTGTACCGGATGAACCATTCTGGGATTATTGTTAGCATGGGGTATTGTACCTTATTTTTCATTGTAATATTCGGTATTGTAGGGTGCGTAATCACGCACCCTACGAAAAATAAAGGTTAGAAGCTGTATTTCAACTTGGCATAGAGGGAAGCACCTTCTGTCGCGTACCCGTACACAGACTGGTACTCTTTGTCAAAGATGTTTCTGGCATTGAGGGTCAGGTCAAGGTCTTCTGCCAGTGTCGCTCCGAAGTTGAGGTTCCAGAGTGTGTAGTTGCCTGTCGGAACATTTGCTGCAATGGGGAAACCCCCGTCCGTGTCT
>JALSUP010000125.1:2990-8043 GCA_027071315.1 Sulfurovum sp. | reverse complement strand
AAAGATGTTTCTGGCATTGAGGGTCAGGTCAAGGTCTTCTGCCAGTGTCGCTCCGAAGTTGAGGTTCCAGAGTGTGTAGTTGCCTGTCGGAACATTTGCTGCAATGGGGAAACCCCCGTCCGTGTCTATTCTGTCACCGATGTATTGCGCATCGACACAGAAGTGCATGTTGTTGTCCATGTAGTAGTTCGCAGAAGCATTGAGCGTGTCTTTTGCACGTCTCGGCAGGTCTGTACCGTCATATTTTTCAAAATCAATGAGGTGCGTATAGTTTGCAGACAGGATCACATTGTCCAGAGGTGCGTAGGTACCGGAAACTTCAATACCCGAGAATTTTGATTCTCCATCCACATTGTAATAGCCGTAGTTGACATAGTCATAATCGAGGTAGTCTTCCACCTTGTTGTTAAAATAGCTGATGGTCAGGAGTTTTTTGTAGCTTGCAGTGACATCGAAACCTGTGGTATAACTCGGTGTCAGGAAGGAACCGAAAGCGGTATTGGCAAGCTGGTAAGAACTTGGTGCTTCATAGGAGGTATAATAGTTCGCAGAAGCTGTTAATCCTTCAAGGAAAGCAGGTTGATGTTTCAGCCCGATCTTGTAGGTGGTCTTGTTGTCAAACTCATCATAACTGTCATAACGCAGGTTGGTCTCCAGCAGGGTTGTGTCGTTGATGTTGTAAATGTTGGAGAGGTAGACCGCTTTGTTTGTATAGGCGGCTTCACTGGCAGGAAAATCGTTGTATTGATTAAAACCGTCGATGTCTTTGTACTCAAGACCCAGCACGATCTTTCCGACACTGTAGTCATACTTGTTGATGAGAGAGTACTCTTTGAGTGTCGCTTTGTATGCATTGACACCGTCACCGTAAAAACCTGTGGTGAAATACTCTCTCTCATACTCTCCTTTACTGGCATGAAAGCGTGCAGAGTATTTGTCAAGCGTCAGGTCATAGTCCAGGGCATAGTTCGTCTGATCTGCTGTGGCATGGCTGTAGTCATCATTTGCCTGATCCATTGAATAACTGTCGTCATAGTCTGTTTTTGTTTTGTAGCGGTTGTAACTCAGTCTGATCCTGTTGCTTTCATTGAAGGCATACCCGAGTTTAATGTTTCCATTTTTGTTTTCATAGCCATCTGCTTCTGCATCTCTTGGTGCCAAAGCGGAAAAACTGTCACTCTTCAGGTAGGAGCCAAGCACCTGAGCGCTGAACTTTTCATCTTTATATGCAAGGTCGGCATCTACACCTTTCGTGTTGTAGGAACCATAAGAAAGAGCGAGTGAACCGTGTACACCCTCTTTAGGTTCTTTGGTGATAATGTTGATGACACCGGCAGAAGCATTGGAACCCCAGATGGAACCTGCACCGCCTTTGACGATCTCGATCTGTGCAATGTTACTTGTGGTCAAGGCATCGAGCAGTGCCGTACCGTTGGTCGTACTCGGGTCATTCAGGCGCATACCGTCGATCAGTACGAGTACCTGTCCAGAGTCCATTCCCCGCATGAAAAATGAAGTAGGCTGTCCCAAACCGCCGGAGTTGGCTACCTGTATTCCGGCAACGGTGTTGATGGCTTGTGCAACTGTCTGATAGCCTTTCTCTTCAATGTCTTTGGAAGTAATGACGGTCACATCCGAAGTGGTTTCCTGGATGGACTGCGGAGTCTTGTTGGCAGAGATAACGGTGATCTCTCCAATGTCTTCTGAGGCGTTAAGGTTTGTTAAGAGTAGGGTTGCGGTGATGAGGCTGAGTTGTTTGATGTGCATGGTGTATCCTTGTTTTGACTATTTTAAATTGTATGTTTGATCTTAGGTGCGTAACTACGCACCTTTTGTTGGGCCTTTCGGCGTATGTTTTTGTTGTGTGCGAATGGGTGATACGGTGCGTGAATACGCACCCTACGCGAATTTTATTTAAATGGAAGGGGGAGGGGAGGTTTTGTACTCTGCTATTTTGAAGGCATACTGGTGGTACTGGAAATTACTGTCAATGGTACACAACTTGTTAAGTGTTGAGTACATCGCGATGATCGCCAACGAATAGTAATGTTTGGTATAGCCTCTTAAGTGTTTCATGCGCGAATTTTACACAAATATAGCTCAAATATGACTGATTTCTTATAATATTTATAACATCAATTATGAGGATTGCGTAGGCGAATTTAAATAAAATTCTGTATAATCCTTTAAAATATTTTTACTATATTATCAGGAGAATTCAATGGCAATTGAAACCGTTTCATCAACAGAAGATTTTAAAGCACTGGTAGCAGACGTTACTTCACAAGAAGGCTACAGAGAGCCGATCGCATTTGGTATTGCAAGAGTGGACAGAGGTCAGAAGAATGCTGAAAAAGTACTTCAGGCGAACTTTGGACTTATTAACTGGAAAGAGAACTTCGGTTCTGCAGCAGTTTTTATGAAAGCATTGAGAGAGGCGAACTGTGACGTAGACTGTTCAGGTTCAGAGTTCGTCACAACGATCTCAGACAAGTTCATACAAAACTGTATGGCTGCATTTTCACCTTATTTGGCTGAAGCCACAGGGGATGCGCATAAAAATGTACAGGTCATCAAAACGTTGGCAGCCATGGAAGACATTGCAAAGAACTTTAGAATTGTATTTTTGTTCGAAGATGCTAACCCGGAGTCAGTCGAAGCAGTCTACCTGAAGCTTTATGCCCTCTCTCTTGGAAAAGCGGAATTGAGAAAAGTGAATTTGAATGGTGCCTTCGGGATCCTGTCAAACGTGGCATGGGTTGGAAACACACCCTACGAGCTTGACTACCTCAGAGAGAATGAGATCGAGATGAAGC
Organism: Sulfurovum sp.; assembly: GCA_027071315.1. Taxonomy (GTDB): domain Bacteria; phylum Campylobacterota; class Campylobacteria; order Campylobacterales; family Sulfurovaceae; genus Sulfurovum. Next base: position 5,227 of record JALSUP010000125.1, on the reverse strand, counting down.
TTAACGGTACGTACCCAACGATAGATTCAGTCGATAAATTCCCAAGATTCCTACAACATGTCATTCCGGCAGACAACACAAGAATTCTTGAAGCGTCAAAAGTAAGAATGGGTGCACAACTCGCAGCAGGTACAACGGTTATGCCGGGTGCTTCTTACATTAACTTCAATGCGGGAACACTGGGACCTGTGATGGTTGAAGGACGTATTTCATCGTCTGCCATCGTAGGTGCAGGTTCAGATGTCGGTGGAGGTGCAAGTATCCTCGGTGTCCTTTCCGGAACAGACGGAAACCCTATCAGCATTGGTGAGAACACACTGTTGGGTGCAAACTCGACTTGTGGTATTCCTCTTGGAGATGCCTGTATCATTGACGGTGGTATAGCGATCTTTGCGGGAACTAAAGTCAAAGTGACAGTCGATGAGTTGGCGAAGATCAAAGCAGCAAACCCGGATGCTGATCTTGCTGATAAAACTGTTTTCAGAGCGGACGAGTTTCAGGGACTCAACGGCTTGCATTTCAGACAGGACTCCACCACAGGTGAGTACCTTGTAAGAAGAAGTACAAGAGAAGTCAAGCTCAACGAAGATCTCCATTAATCGCGTAGGGTGCGTAGTCACGCACCACAGGATAAAATAGGCATAGGTAAAAAATATTTGATGAAAGGCCTCAAAAAATAACGCGGAGAAAAAAATGAACGAAGAAAACGTAGTCGAACGTGTCTGTCTTTTAGCTTTAATGAAAAAAGAGCCGGATGAGACCCTTTCAGATATTCAGAAGATGCTTGTGGAAACGGGTATGTTTGAAATGAAAGAGTGTAAAGAGGTGTTTAAACAACTTGAAGATGAACAGTATATTTCGGCAACAGGCAGCCTGACGATGAAGGGTGTGATGGAAGCGAAAGTTGCTGAGGAGATGTTCAAACAGTAGTTTTGGTCGTTGTGTGGTTTGATATCATTGATATGGTAACCGTAGGGTTGGCTTTAGCCGACCACATATTATGGAAAATACAAAGGAAACAATATGCGTGTAGACAAATGGTTATCGGCTGTGAATGTAGTGAAGCGTCGTACGATCGCTACAGATATGTTGAAGTCCGGTGTTGTGCTGGTCAATGAGATGAAAGCCAAAGCTTCCAAAGATGTGAAGATCGGTGACAAAGTGACCATTGAGTATCTTAAAGGATCGAAGTCGTATGAAGTGTTGCAGATACCGACGACCAAGACGATCCCGAAAAGTCAAAAAGAAGAGTATGTTAAGGAATTGCTATGAATGAAAAAGCACGATTTGAAAAACTTTTCAACAACGAGATGGCAACCGAAGAGGCAAGGTCTTTTCTGATAGAACTTTATGAAAAGGGTGAAACTCCCGGCGAGATCGCGACTGCGGCTTCCATTATGCGTGAACACTCCATTAAGCTTCCTATTTCAAAAGAGCTACAGGAAAAAGCCATCGATGTCGTAGGTACGGGTGGAGACAAGATCGGGAGTTTTAACATTTCAACGACGGTTTCTCTGCTTTTGGCTTCTACGGGTTCTGTGGTAGCAAAACACGGTAGCCGCAGCATTACTTCCAATTCCGGTTCTGCGGATGTTTTGGAGTCTCTGGGTATTAACCTCGATCTTAGCCCTGAAAAACAGGTTCAAATGCTGGAAGAGACAGGGTTCTGTTTTATCTTTGCGATGAATCACCATCCGGTGATGAAGCACCTGATGCCGATACGCAAGTCCATAGAGTACAGAACCATTTTCAACATACTTGGGCCGTTGACCAACCCGGCAGGCGCAAGAAAATACCTCTTGGGTGTCTTCTCTCCTGACTTCATAGAGCGTATGGCCAAAGCCCTTTTGGAACTGGATGTGAAGCGTGCCTTTGTGGTCAGTTCTGAAGATGGTATGGATGAAATATCTCTGGCTACGAACACCCGTTTTGCCTATGTGGAAGGTGGTATTCTTTCTGAAGGTGTCATTGACCCTGAAGCCTTTGGCTTTAAAAAAGCACCTCAAAAAGCGATCATCGGCGGTACGGCAGAAGAGAATGCAGCCATTACCAGAGCCATTTTTGCAGGCACAGCGACGGACGCACAGAGAGATATTGTCCTCATCAATGCCGGGTTCGCGATCTTTGCAGACGGCAGAGCCAGAGATATTCAGGAAGCTTTCGAGATGGCCAGAGAGGGCATTGAAAGCGGTAAAGCGACCGCCCATTTGAAAAAAATGGCGGAGATAAGCCAGAAA
>JALSUP010000125.1:0-2890 GCA_027071315.1 Sulfurovum sp. | reverse complement strand
ATTGAAGCGGAAGTGACTTCTCCTACTTTTTCGCTGCAGCAGTGTTACTCCAATGACCTTTACCACTATGACCTCTACCGTCTTGATCATGAGGAGTTCATGCAGCTTGGGCTTTTTGAAGAGTTCGAGAAGCCGGGCTGGCATATGGTGGAGTGGGGTTCCGATGAACTTAAAGCCTTTTTAGAGGGTGTTGGCTATAATGTTGTTTTGGTAGAGATAAAATCTCTCTCCGACAGCAGACGATACAGGATAAGCACATAATGCATACACTAGAAGCCAAAGCCCTTGCAAAGACCATTAAAAAGACCAAGATCGTACATGATATTTCTCTCTCGGTCAAAAGTAAAGAGATCGTAGGTCTGCTTGGTCCCAACGGTGCAGGAAAAACGACCTCTTTTTATATGGTCTGCGGCTTGACATCTGCTACGGCCGGAGAAGTTTTTTTAGATGGTGAGAATATTACGAAACTGCCTTTGAGCTCCCGTGCACAGATGGGCATAGGGTACCTTCCTCAGGAGTCGAGTATTTTTAAAGACTTGACGGTGGAAGAGAACCTGCTCATTGCGGCAGAAGCTTTGAAGCTGGACAAAGAAACTGTCCAGCCGCGTATTGAGAAACTGCTTGAGATCTTCAATATTGAACCGATACGTTCACGTATCGGTATTCGCCTGAGCGGAGGTGAGCGCCGACGTGTTGAAATTGCACGTGCCCTGGTAGGCGAGCCGAAGTTTTTGCTTTTGGATGAACCGTTTGCCGGGGTCGATCCGATCGCGGTACTGGATATCCAGAATATCATTAAGCAGTTGGTAGACCTCGATATGGGGATCCTTATTACCGATCACAATGTGCGTGAAACCCTGGGGATATGCGATCGTGCCTATGTGATGCGTTCCGGTGAGATGCTGGCTAGCGGCAGTTCTGACGAAATCGCCAATGATGAGAATGTACGTAAGTATTATCTGGGTGAGCATTTTACGTTTTGATGTGCAATATAACATAGATTGCCGTAGGGTGCGTAATCACGCACCTTCTGTTTGGCATTTCGGCATTATTTTATTACATGCGAATTTGATTATGTGGTGCGTGATTACGCACCCTACGCAGGATGATGATATTTTGAAGAGGAACATATGACATTAGCCGAAGTCAAAACACTCCTCGATGCCGAAGTCTCCAAACGCAATACCCTTACAGAACTTTCTCTGGCAAAACCTGATCCTCTTCTCATCGCTTCACAATACAAAGATGAAAGTATTGCCCTTGTCTGCGCACTTTTTGCTTACGGGAATGCCGGTCAGATCGTCAAATTTTTATCTTCATTGGACTTTTCTTTACTTCATGAAAGTGAAGAGGAGATCATAAAAGCACTGGCATCGCACTATTACCGTTTTCAAAAATCTGAAGATGTGAGTGCACTTTTTATTGCTTTGAAACGTTTGAAAGAAGAAGGAAGTATAGAGTCGTTTTTTTATGAAGGGTATCAAAGAGAAGGGAACATTCTGGATGGGTTGTGGCATTTTATAGAGATACTTCAAAAAGTATTGCCACGGAATACCCAAGGGTACAATTTTCTCATAGGCTCAGTTCCTAAAAAAGGTGCACCCGTCGGTACCTACAAACGATATATGATGTATTTGCGCTGGATGCTGAGAAAAGATGAACTCGACATGGGTCTGTGGTCCAAAATAGATAAAAAAGATCTTCTGATGCCACTGGATACCCATACCTTTGGAATGTCCCGGAAACTAAAACTTCTCAAACGAAAAACTTATGATATGAAAGCAGCCATAGAGTTGACGGAACGCTTTAAAAAGTGGGATAGTTCAGACCCTGTAAAGTATGATTTTGCACTCTATAGACTGGGACAGGAAGGGCTTATTGAGTAAGTTCAGATTCTTGGGATTGTTTTAACCACCTTTTTAGCACAATTTCTGTAAAATACGGGCAAAAGAATCTCTTATCCAGATTCAATATTAACTAGAGGATGTTTTATGGAAGGTGTATTTACTTACCTTGGCGGTATTTTTGGAGAGCACAATCATTCAGTCGTACTGATTGCGCATTTACTTTTGGTCGCCGTGATCGTATTGTATGTTGCTAAAAAAGCGACAACAAGTTTAAGAGCGGTACCGAACGGTACGCAGAACGTGATGGAGGCTTACCTTGGCGGTGTGGTTTCTATGGGACAGGATGTGATCGGTGAAGCGCTTGCAAGAAAGTATCTTCCATTGGTTGCTGCAGTCGGTATGTTCATTTTTGTTTCAAACGTTATCGGTATTATCCCGGGTTTTGAATCTCCGACTTCGAACATTAACGTCACTTTGCCTTTGGCTTTGATGGTATTTTTCTACTACAACTACGAAGGTATCAAAAAGAACGGTGTGGTACATTATTTTGCACACTTTGCCGGACCGGTAAAAATGTTGGCACCTTTGATGTTCCCTATTGAGATCGTTTCCCATATTTCAAGAATCATTTCTCTCTCATTCAGACTTTTTGGTAACATCAAGGGTGATGACCTTTTCCTATGGGTTCTTTTGATGCTGGTTCCATTCATTGCACCACTGCCTGCCTACCTGTTGTTGACATTCTCTGCACTCTTGCAGACATTTGTCTTTATGATCCTTATCTATGTGTATCTTGCAGGTGCTGTAGCGATAGATGAAGAGCATGAAAAAGCACCGAACCCGGCTGTAGACACAATGGGCGCTGTATAATAACGCAATGAGACTTGGCGATCAAAAACTGGGTTTCATGATTAACTTTCTCTTAGGGGTTGCATGGGCATTCGTGCTCATCGGCGCCGTTACTTCATTTTTTACTTTTTATGCTGACAGTTTTGTTCTTGCTGTCATCTCTGCCTGTATCGGGGCTTTACCGGGTATGGTCG
>JALSUP010000124.1 GCA_027071315.1 Sulfurovum sp. | reverse complement strand
GTGGAAGAGAAGCAGGGCTTCCTTGCTGACTTTTCGGGTAAATTTACCCAGCAGGCGGCACTCTCCTACAATAAAAGAAGACCACAGAACGTTTTCTATTCACTGAGACAGACACTTTTCCTGAATTATGAGCATAAATTTGACAACGGACTGAAGGTCAAGGTTACATCAAGAGCATTTTATGATGGTATTTACGATGTGAGTTCTGCCAATTACTACCCACAGGAGGTTGAAGAGCTGAACTATGAAGTGGAACTTTTTGAAGCCTATGTTGAGTGGAGTATCTTCGATGATCTCGATGCCAAACTGGGTCGTCAGGTCGTGGTCTGGGGGCGAAGTGACACTATCAGGATCACCGATGTCCTCAACCCGATCGACAACAGACGTCCCGGTATTCAGGATATTGAAGATGTCTATCTTCCTGTCGGTATGCTGAAGTTCGACTACCAGCTCAATGATACCTGGCGTATTTCACCTATTCTTGTTTTTGAGCAGCGTTTTACAAAAGACCCGCCATTTGGTTCCCTCTATAACCCTGCGAGTCCGGAAGAGGATTATGCGGAGTGGAAAGCATCGGGCATGCCGGATGTAAAACTTGGACATGAAAAGTACAAGGACCCTACCTATGCACTGAGTATCGGTGCAGAGTTTGAGGGATGGGATGTGAACTTTTATGCTTCCAGACTTTATGAAGACAGAGGGTATATTACCAATCTTGACGAGAAACTGGATCCGACTGCCAAAGAGTTGGATATTAAGTATCAACATAACAAAACCAATATGTTCGGTGCTGCATTCAATAAGCTTTACGGTTCATGGCTATTTAAAGCTGAGTTGGCGTATTTCAGTAATTTGACATATACAAGTACGGTTGACAGAACGCTTTCACGTACCGACGGCCTTCTTGGCTTTGAATACAGCGGTATCGCCGAAACAACCATTTCGTATGACTTCGCCATCAGACACTTTAATCAATACGATCCACGTTTGTATGTTGAAGAGGAAAACCTTTTGGAAAGAGATACTTTTCAACAGGCTTTGAGAGTACGGTCAAATTTCTTTAATGATTCGCTGCATGTGAACTATCTGGCTACGGCATTTGGTGAGAAACTGAATGAAGGCGGATATCAGAGAGGCTGGGTAGAGTATGAAGTTGCAGATGCGATCAATACGGAGTTTGGTGCAGTGGATTATTTTGGCGGGGCACCATTGTTCGATAAGGTGGCCGACCAGTATGTGGTCTTCATGGATATGTCTTACAACTTCTAGGAAAAAAAAGGGACAAGAGGTGGATCAGAACTCGAAGCCTCCGCCTTTCCCCTTACTCATACTGTCATAGACAGCTTTAATGTAGCTGTCTCTCAAACTGCAGTTCAGCAGACTTTCACACTTCATACAACTCTTCAGCTGATGTTCCGTTTGGCATTTTTCTACTTCTACTCTTTTCTGTTTCAGTGTGATCTGCCACTCATCGAGTACCTCTTCAGACATTAAGCCTTGACTCCGTAAGCATCTTTCATCTGTGTTATCTCATAATTGGAACCGAAGAAACAGGGACTGGTATCATGTGGATGTGAAGGAACCAGTTCCATCAGTCTCATCCCTTTGTTGTTGACCGCCTGACCGCCTGCCTGCTCATAAATGAAGGCAAAAGGAATCACTTCGAAGAGTTGTCTCAATTTTCCATTGGGAACATCTGAAGTACCGGGGTATGAAAAGAGTCCGCCCCCTTTGAGGAGGATCTGGTGCAGGTCGGGAACCATACCGCCTGAGTAACGCAGTCTGTAGCCCTCTGCAAAAAGATCATCAATAAATGTCTTATGGTAGTCACACCAGTTCTTCTGTGTGCCACCCGGTGCATTGAGTTTTCCTTTTTCGTTGAGAGAGACTTCTTTACAGACTAAGTTAAAGAAACCGTCCTGTGCACGATAGTGCTTTGGTTTTTCACCCTTCACTGCAGTCATGAGCTCAATTCTCGGTCCATAGACCACATAGGCGGAAGCAACCAGGTTCTCACCCTTCAGTTCTCCCTCATAGATTCCGAAGATGGATCCGACAGAAAGGTTCACATCTGCCAGACTTGAACCGTCAAGCGGGTCATAACAGATCGTATATTTACCTGTGTCGTGCAGTTCAAGGACACCTTCTTTCTCTTCGCTTACCA
>JALSUP010000123.1 GCA_027071315.1 Sulfurovum sp. | reverse complement strand
AAAGGGATAGAGAACTACTCGCGTCACTTGACGGGCAAAGCACCCGGAGAGACACCTTACTCCATGATGGACTATTTTGAAGCCATGCATGACGACTACCTTGTGATCGTCGATGAGTCGCATGTTTCCCTCTCACAGTTTCGAGGAATGTACGCAGGGGACAGAAGCCGTAAAGAGGTCCTGGTCGATCATGGATTCAGACTGCCCTCGGCACTTGACAACCGTCCTTTAATGTTTGACGAATACATTCACAAAGCACCCCACTTCCTCTTTGTCTCTGCCACCCCGAATGAGTTGGAATTAGACCTCTCTACGGTAGTGGCTGAACAGGTGGTACGTCCCACAGGACTGCTTGACCCGCCCATAGAAGTGGTGGACTCTACCTATCAGGTAGAGAACCTGCATGACCGTATGAAACCTGTCATTGCAAAGGGTGAACGAGTGCTTGTCACGGTGTTGACAAAAAAGATGGCAGAAGAGTTGACAACCTACTACAATGACCTGGGACTGAGGGTACGCTACATGCACTCTGACCTTGATGCCATTGAACGAAACCAGGTCATACGCTCTTTGCGTTTGGGAGAGTTTGACATTCTCGTGGGCATCAACCTCTTGAGAGAAGGGCTTGACCTGCCGGAAGTGAGCCTCGTTGCCATACTCGATGCCGACAAAGAGGGCTTTTTACGTTCTAAAACTTCCCTCATACAGACAGCAGGACGGGCTGCCAGAAATACCAACGGCCAAGTCTTGATGTATGCCAAGCGAATAACAGATTCTATGAAGATCACCATCGAAGTCACCCAGGAGAGGCGTAAAAAACAGATAGCCTACAACAAAGAACATGGCATCACCCCAACAACCACCATACGTGAACTCGATACCAATCTCAAAGTCGAAGATGCAGGCGAGCTTTACAACAAGCAGAGTAAACTTGACAAAATGCCTAAAGCCGAACGGCAGCAGTTGGTCAAAGAGTTGAAGGCAAAGATGCTCCTGGCAGCGAAGAGTCTGGAGTTTGAGGAGGCGGCAAGGTTGAGAGATGAAATTGCGAAGGTGAAGAAATTGTGATTTGTGGGTATGTGGTTGGCTTCAGCCGACCACATAAATTAAAACAACATAAAAATCATCCCAAATAAAATTTCGCTATAATACAAAAAATATACATTATATAGGCAACATCCATGACTCTTGACCTCAACTCTTCCCAACTCTATTTTAACCGTGAACTTTCATGGCTGCAATTTAACTCCCGTGTTTTGGCTCAGGCACTTGATGAACAACTCCCACCCCTTGAGCGTTTGAAGTTTTTAGCTATCTACGGAACCAACCTCGATGAATTTTACATGATCCGTGTGGCAGGACTGAAGGCACTCTTCAAAGCACGTGTGCAGGAGACAGGAGCAGACAAACTCACCCCTTCTGAACAACTGGAAGCCATACACAATTATCTGCACAGAGAGCATCAGGTACTGGAGTCCTGCTATACATCCATTATCTCCGACCTTCATACCCATGGCGTGAATGTCAAGCAGTATGATGCCCTCAATGAAGAGGAGCAGGGACAGATAGAAGAGATCTTTTTTGAAGAGATCTACCCGGTCATCATTCCCATTGCCATTGATGCGACACACCCTTTTCCGCACTTGAACAACCTCAGTTTCGGTTTGGCGATGACACTCAAAGATGATTCCAAGAACATTAAACACGGGCTTATCAGAATTCCACGTATTTTGCCACGCTTCATTAAACTCGGACATACCTTTGTACCCATAGAGTCTGTGGTCGCACACTTTGCCTCAGAACTTTTCCCCGGGTTTAAACAACTGGCATCGACACCCTTCAGGGTCACACGAAATGCCGATATTGAGATAGAAGAGGAAGAAGCCGATGACTTTTTGGAAATTCTTCAGGAGGGTCTGCGCTCAAGGAACAAAGGGTCTCTCATTCGTCTGGAACTGATGGAAGGAGCAGATGCGGACCTTATCTCTTTCCTGCTTTCACACCTCAACCTTGACGATAAAGATATCTACTCCTACAAGAGTCTTTCACTCAATCTTGGTGCCCTGTGGCAAATTGTGGGAGACAAAGAGCTTTCCCATCTGGTCTTGCCCACCTTTACGCCAAAGACCCTGCCGCCGCTTGACTCTGAAAATATTTTCGAAGCCATTGAAAAGCAGGACA
>JALSUP010000122.1 GCA_027071315.1 Sulfurovum sp. | reverse complement strand
TCTCCGCTCGGCTGGCAAAAAGGTACTGCCAAAGGTTGGCTGGAAGTCGATCAGTATACACTGCAGCATAAGAGATATCCGAATGTCTTTGGTATCGGTGATGTCTGTGGTATTCCTAAAGGAAAGACAGGCGGGTCTGCAAGACACCATGGACCGGTGACTGTCGGTAACCTTGTGGCACAGATCAATGGAAAGCCGCTTGAAGAGAAGTTTGACGGGTATACTGTCTGTCCTCTTAAAACAGAATACGGCAAGATCATCATGGCAGAATTCAACTATGACGGACTTGCACCGTCATTCCCTCTTGACCCTGCAACACCAAGATGGATATGGTGGGCATTTGACCTCTATTTGCTCAAGCCAATGTACTGGCACTTAATGCTGAAGGGTTGGATGTAGATCTGCACTTCACAACAGGCAAGCCAACAGGGCTTGCCCTCTTCTGCTAAAAAAAATTTCCAAATACTGATATAATGACACTCACATTACTTTGTAGGGAGTCATACCTTGACCAACATACTTAAACACTTTATATTTGCAGTCAGCAGCGCTTTTTTCATTACGGCCTGTGGTGTATCGACCATAAACTATGTACCACCTACCCTCACTTTGCAAGTTGAACAAAACCAAGTACTGCTTGATGCCAAAGAGTTAAAAAGGGATGTTCAGTATTTCAGAACCCTACACATAAGTAAACGAATATTGGCACTCAAGGAAGGCAATATCGTCGTTTATGAAGATGCAAACACGGACCTGGCCTATGAGTTTGACAAGTCGACTACTTCGGTGATACAAACAGTATTTGAAGCAAGATCTGTCTTGAAAATCTATGCAAGCAATAACCTCTACGGTTTTCAGTTGAGACTTGCCAATGGACGTTGGCTCAATGTGATTGCCCAGCAGAGTGAAAGTCAGCGCTTACGTTTTGTCTACGGGATGAGTACAAAACAGTTCAATACTATACTCAAACAGCTCGACCCCAATGCCAAATCCGCACCCTATATGAATGTGATTGTGTTTAGAAACGCCCATCATATTCTCCTGGCAAAATGGACGACCATGAAGGTCGATTTCCTCCCTCTTGTCAGACCGCTTCCGACACGACTGGGATGGTAAGCAGCAGACCATGACCCAAACACTTATGTTTAAAAGCCTGCGCTTTCTTGCCACACTCTTTTTGATAAGTTCCATAGGTACGGCCAAAGACATCAGCCCCATCGCTACCATTAAAACTTCCGGAATGGTAAGTGACTTTGCAGAAGATGCAGGACTCCTCTATGTTGCGACAGATGCGGGTATCGTCGATATTATTGACCTCAGTACACAAAAAACAGTCAGACAGATACGCTTTGCACCTCTGCTGACCGCCAAGGGGGACTATGTGCCTGCGCGTATTCACAGCATAGACAGAGCCAAGGGGAAAACCCTTATCGTTACCTCTGCCCAAAATGCCTACAGGAACGTCTGGATAAATGATGGTAACCGTTCTGTGAAGATCATTGATGAGACGCAGCATCTTATGCCTAAAAGTGCGCGCTTTAGCAAAGACGGGAAGATCATCTTAGGCTCTTTTGGTTCCGATATCGTACTTTATGACTCACAGGAGAATTCAAAACTCTACGACAGGCATATTTCTGAAAGTACCATGGGCGGTATGGCACTCTCTGCCGACAAAAGAAAGATGGTCATTTCTGATGAAAGCGGTGCAGTGCGGCTTTTTGACATTGAAAGTGGCAGACTTGAAAAAACCTTCTCCTCTGAACATGTGGACAATATTTACCGTGTCGCCTATGCCAAAGGGGTCATTGTGACCGCAGGGCAGGACAGACGTGTTGGGGTTTACAGAGAAAACGGCACAGCATACCATTTGAAAAGTGATTTTTTAGTCTATGCTGTGGGGCTCAGTCCAAGCGGAAAGACCGCAGTCTATTCTGACGGTCTTGACAATGTCCTGCAACTCTTCAATACAGACAGCAAAAGCAAGGGTGACAGGCTTGTAGGACACTATGCGACCCCTAACAGAATTTACTTTATCAATGAAAGATCCATCATCACTTCAGGGGATGAAGAGAAGGTATTTTTCTGGAAATTGGAGAAATAATATTTTTTTATACTTAACTAAGGTTAAGTTTTAAGAAAAAAAGATACAATTGTTCCGATGAAAGATGAGGTTCGAGTTCATCTTCCGTGTGTAAGTGTGTGTGTAAACTCTGCTAACCCCGAAAGACTCTCACCAATTTGGATTCCGCTTATATTAGGGATTACCCAAAGGACTTAAATGTCTGTAAGTGAAAATTATTACCTAAAGGTACAACAATGGCAGAATTAGTAAACGGAACTGTAAAATGGTTCAACGATGAAAAAGGTTATGGATTTATCCAGCAGAACGATGGTGGAGCAGATGTATTCGTACACTTCCGTCAGGTAAACAACGACAATGGTGGACGTGTTACTTTGGCTGAAGGTCAAGCTGTAACATTTGAAGTTGGTGAAGGTCAAAAAGGCCCACAGGCTGAGAACGTAACACCACTCTAGTAGTAAACTTGCAGGCATCTTGCCTGCAACTTAATTTCCTCCCCCCCCCTATTTCCAAACTTTCAAACAAACTTAATATCTGATCTTTAGCCCTTTATCGTAAGAGATCTCAAACAGTACTTCTATTTTCCTATGCTCTTTTGCAGCCAAAGTCACCTCTATTTGTAATTTTCCATCTTTCAATGTTTTATAGTGCAGCTTCTTGTCGGACTTCAGGTCTAACAACTTAACGGTAATTTCATCATTGGTTGAAGTAGGTATACGCTCGATAACCGTTACTTTCTTACTTTTGTCTGATTTATTGGTCAGTGAAAGCACATAGCCGTCTTTTTTACGTTCCGTACCGCCAAAAATACCTGTCTCACGTTCATTCTTCACGATAGGTTTGCGTACAACCTTTATGTCATCTTCTATTTGAGTATAAAGTCTGTATTTTCCTTCATCATACTCTCCGGTGCCCTTCTCATTAACGGTCATCTTTCCAGAAGTGATTTTCCAACGGTTGGCGTCTATCTGGTATTTGGGTTCAAAAGTACAGACTTCAAATACCTCTGCATTCACATAAGGATAGGTTTTAAGTGCACAAGAGAGTTCAGCACTCCAGGTATTGAGCTTGACATCTGTCGGCATTCCTGTAGACGGCAGATCCAGGTTTGTTACTTTGTACTCTCTTGCATCAAGGTAGGAAGCTTGCATTTTAGGTGCAGGTTCCATCATAGGTGCACCAGCCATACTCACCATCATATTGTCTTCCACGGCAGCAGACCTTGATAATTTCATACTTTTTTTATAGCGGACAGGGGTATGCTTACTGACCAGCCAGGGGTTAAAGTGTATGGCTCTCACATATTGGCGGGCAGGACGGTAATAGAACATGGCATCCTCAGCTTTAATGTCAATACCGCTTCGGTTGACAATAGAGAGATACTGACTCACTTTGATCTCATTTTTTTTGGAAATATCTGCCTCATAGCGTGTAGAGAAAGTCACATAACCGTAAGGAATGGTCAATTCTGTACTCCCTTTGCATAAATGCCCGGAAATAAGTGCCGCGTGTACAGGCACCTGTCTGTTCAAAAGTTTTGCTTTAAAGGCAACGACCGACTCTGCCTGTTTGCTCTCTTTTAAAAGTCTGGCCTCCTCTTCACCCACACGTTTTGCAGTATCTATCCAGGAAGCGGCATCGAACTCTTTTGGCTGGGGAAGTGTCAAAAGTGATGCAAGTACTTTACTGTTGGCTTTTAGTTTACTGAGTGTGAACTCACTCTCTTTCAACGCATCGAGGACTTTGCAGAGTCGTTTGTCACGGGGACAGGTAGGCAGAAAACGGGTCTCCATACTGCGGCCGTCACACTTGGCTTTGACATTTTTGGAAAGTCCTATAAAGGTACTTTTTGCTTTATAGCTATACTGTGACTGGTCTTGATAGACGGAGAGTGAAGCAGCAGAAGAGAGAGTGCTGCCTAACAATAGAAGTGCTAAAGTGCTGGAAATCTTCATGGCATCATCCTTAATAAATAAGATAGGTAAGAATGATTATAGCTTATTTTTCGTCAGCTGTCTCTTGTGAAGCAGAAAGATACTTTTCATTCTTTTTTTGCAAATAATCATAAATGGTCTTCACCTCTTCATCGGTGAGGTAATAACGCGGCATGATTTCATGAAAACTGTTTAACGTATGTACCATTTGAGCTAGGCTCTTTTGACGTATGTCTGAACCCTTGATGACCTTTGTCTCTTTGGCTTCACGGTATTTGACTATGACCTTTCCCTCGCCATTGGCACCATGACATTGGGCACAACTCACCCCTCTCGGGTTATTGTACAGCATCTCTCCATACTCATAATGGGAAATGAAATCTTCATTTGCACTCAACAGTAGCGGCAGTAGCAGTAATAAGCGTTTCATCCTGGAAAAGAGTCCTAAACATTTTTCGATATAATACATTAAAAATTCTAAGAGGCACTCTATGCAACTCATCGATGGTAAATCCCTAGCCAATAAAGTACAGACTTCTGTCGCAACAGAAGTTGAGCAGCTCAAGCAAGAAAAGAACATTGTCCCCGGACTGGCAGTCATTCTCATAGGTGACGACCCTGCTTCCCATGCCTATGTAAAAATGAAAGCAAAAGCCTGTGAAAAGGTAGGGTTTTACTCTATTACCCACAGTATGCCCGATGCCATTTCCCAGGAAGAGATCATCGCAACCATTGAAATGATGAATAACAATCCACGTATCGACGGTATTCTGGTACAACTCCCTCTTCCTAAACATGTTGATACAGACAAGATCCTCGAAGTGATTGACCCTAAAAAAGATGTAGACGGTTTTCATGCCTACAATGTAGGACGTCTGGTGACCAACCTTGACAGCTTCGTTGCCTGTACCCCGCTGGGTGTCATGAAAATGTTCGAAGAGTACAACATTGAACTGGAAGGGAAAGATGTCTGTGTCGTGGGTGCGAGTAATATTGTAGGGAAGCCGATGGCTGCCCTGCTTCTCAATGCCAATGCCACCGTCACCGTCACACACATTTTTACCAAAGACTTGAAAGCACACACACTGCAGGCTGACATTGTCATTGTCGGTGTCGGTGTTCCGGGGCTCATTAAAGAAGATATGGTCAAAGAGGGTGCCATTGTCATTGACATTGGTATCAACCGTATTGCCGACGGCTCGCTTGTGGGTGATGTTGACTTTAAGAATGTCAGTCCCAAGTGTTCTTACATTACACCTGTACCCGGCGGTGTCGGTCCCATGACCATTGCCATGCTGCTTTCCAATACACTCAAATCTGCAAAACAAAGGGCATAAGTGAAAAAGTTTTTATCTGCACTCTATAAATTTTCAAGTTCATGGACAGGCACGGTCATTATTGTCCTTTTCCTTATTTTCTTTGTGGCACAGTCTTTTGTCATCCCCTCAGGTTCCATGAAACGATCACTGCTCATAGGAGACTTCCTTTTTGCCAAGAAATTCTCTTATGGTATTCCGACACCACACCTTCCCTGGCTTGAAATACCGATACTGCCTGACTTTAACGGCAATGGTCACCTCATAGAAGGCCCTAAACCCCAAAGAGAAGATATTGTCATTTTCCGTTACCCTAAAAATGAAAAGATCCACTATGTCAAACGCTGTGTTGCCGTAGGCGGAGATGAACTCATTTATGCAGACAAGCAGCTGCTCATCCACTTTCATGAGGGAGATGCCTATATTGAGAAAACCTACCCCAAAGAGAAGATCCTCTCTCTCAGGGGAAAACTCTGGGTTAAAAATCCGTATATGGACAAATACCCGGGTATACAGTATGAGCCGGAAGGACATACCATTTTTGAATCTCTGCTTCAATACTACAGCTACAACAAAGAGATCAACATGATACCCCTCATGGTGGAAGGTTTGGAAGCACCTGTCTATGAGTTGGGAAGCAAAGCGATCAAT
Organism: Sulfurovum sp.; assembly: GCA_027071315.1. Lineage (GTDB taxonomy): Bacteria > Campylobacterota > Campylobacteria > Campylobacterales > Sulfurovaceae > Sulfurovum. The sequence goes on along the minus strand of JALSUP010000122.1, from coordinate 1,674 downwards.
GCACTCTATACCAAAGTTGAAGAGGGAAACTTCTACATGATGGGAGACAACCGTGACAACTCAAATGACAGCCGTTTCTGGGGTTCCGTTCCGTACAGACTCATTGTCGGTAAACCATGGCTTATCTACATGAGTCTTGAACACCGTTCTTACGATCAGGTACTGAACGGAAATGGCGGAGGAATGGACCATGCCGGTCTTCACCGTGTCTGCGGTGACATCGCTATTGATACCCCCGAGTGTGAAGCACTCTGGAACAAACAGCGGTACAAAGTACGCTGGGGACGTGTCGGAAGACGTATCGAATCCATTCAGCTTGAAGATCCGATCCAGTAATGAGTGAGATCGAGATCATTAAGATCGTCGCCATGGTCATTGCTCTGGCAGTTGCCATCATTGGTCATGAGATCATGCATGGATGGGTCGCCTACAAATATGGTGACACCACTGCAAAAAGTCTTGGTCGTCTCAAGATCAATCCTCTTGTACATATAGACCCGGTAGGTACCATTCTTGTTCCTGCCATGCTCTTTTTTTCAGGTGCCCCTTTCATATTCGGCTGGGCAAAACCTGTACCGATCAACATCAACACTGTCATCCGTAACGGTGGGACACAGGCAGCTGTTGCCGTATCACTTGCAGGTATTACTTACAACTTTGTACTGGCAGCTCTCTGTGCAGTTGTTTTTCCTCTGTTTGCACATCCAACATCGGCAATGCAGGCTTTCCTCGCACTTCTTTTATACCAGAGTGTCGTGATAAACGTACTTCTTGGGGTATTCAACCTCTGGCCTATTCCGCCACTTGACGGTGCAAATGCTATTCGTTACCTTGCAGAAGGAATGCACTGGAGATCTTTTGTAAGCTTTTATGATAAAATATACCCCTATGGTATGCTCATTCTTGTAGCAGTGCTCTTTACACCTTTGGCAGATTACTTTTTTCAACCTGTATCATGGATCGTACAATGGTTACTTTAGCACACAAAAATTAAAGATAAGGAGGCAGAAAATGCCAAATAATAAAAAATTCTATATAGCAACAGATCACGCAGGATATGCGGTGAAAGCCTACATCAAAGAAGTCGTCACCAACCTGGGACATGAGATCATTGACCTGGGACCTGACTCTGCAGACAGAGTTGATTACCCCGACTATGCCAAAAAATGTGCAGAAGCTGTTATTGCGGATGAAGGCAGTTTTGGTATTCTTGTCTGTGGAACAGGTATCGGCATTTCCATCTCTGCCAACAAATTCCAGGGTATCAGGGCGGCTCTCTGCCACGACCACTACACGGCAAAACTCACAAGACAGCACAACGATGCAAACATCCTCTGCTTCGGTGAACGTGTGGTAGGCAAAGGTGTCATCGAAGATATGATAGAAGTCTTCGCCAACACAGAATTTGAAGGCGGAAGACACGCAGGACGCGTCGCCAAAATAGAAGCAGGCTGTTCATTCGGAGCAGATCTATAAGATTATTTTTTAGTCAATGAATCAATGGTAGCACTGCCTTTAATGCTCCAGTGCACAGTTGATTCACGTTTATATATTAAACCACTAATTAAACAGTCAAATATTATGCTAAGAAATGCTATAATAAGCGTATGGAAAAACGAGACGCAAGAAAACTAAAAATATCAGCACAACAAGAGCTAAGAGAACGTGGTGTAA
>JALSUP010000121.1 GCA_027071315.1 Sulfurovum sp. | reverse complement strand
GGAAACAACATGACACACTCATGGCTCATGCTTGCAGCCAAACTAGGTTTTGAGCTAAGAGTAGCCACACCTAAAGGGTATGAGTGTGATGCAAGCATTGTAGCTGAAGCCATGGCATTTGCCAAAGAGAGTGGTGCAAAAATCACCTTTGGAAATGACCCCGTTGAAGCAGTCAAAGGCTGTGATGTTGTGACCACTGACACATGGGTAAGTATGGGTCAAGAAGATGAAAAAGAGATCCGTGTAAAAGCATTTGACGGCTACATTGTAGATGAAAAACTCATGAGTAACGCAAAATCAGATGCCATCTTCCTACACTGCCTTCCTGCCTACAGAGGGTATGAAGTAAGTGAAGAAACATTTGAGAAACACGAAAATGTTATATTTACAGAAGCAGAAAACAGACTCCATGCACAAAAAGGTGTCATGGTATGGCTAGATGCGAAACGTAATGAAGAGAGTTAAAAGTTAACAACTGTTATTTATATCCTTGATAATATTATAGGAACTTAGCAATACAATTACAAAAGGGAAATGACTTCTTGCGACAGCAGGTATTGCATTTTCTTTTTTTGGATTCGTTTCTTTCTTTGTTGCATCGACAAAGAAAAAAAGGAATGAAAGAAAACACAACAGATAGAAGATGTCAAATCTTCAAAAGGATATTCATTGAGTCAAATAGATTTCGAAAAGTTCAGCAAATACTCCAAACCAGGGCCAAGATACACATCTTATCCAACAGCACTAGAGTTTAAAGATGCATTTAAATATGATGACTACATCAACTACTTAGAAACTTCTACAGAACAAATATCACTTTACATACACTTGCCATTTTGTAGATCTGCCTGTTATTTCTGTGGATGTAATGTTGTTTTCACCTCCAAAGAAGAGAAGCTTTCTCAGTACATAGTGTACTTGAAAAAAGAGATAGACATCTTGGCAAAACACATAGATACCAAACGTGAAGTGATACAGTTTCACTTTGGTGGAGGAACACCTACCTACTACAAAGCATTTGAACTTGATGAAATAGTCTCTTACATCAAGCAGGCATTTCCTAACTGGAGCAAAGATGCAGAGATAAGCTGTGAGATAGACCCACGTTTCTTCAACGAAGACCAAATGAAAGTCTTTCAAAAACATGGCTTTAATCGTATCAGCTTTGGGGTACAAGATCTTGATGATAAAGTACAAAAAGAGATACACCGTGTCCAACCACTAGACCTTACACAAAACGCTGTAAAACTAGCAAGAGAGTACGGCATTAACTCCATCAACACTGACTTTATCTATGGGCTACCATACCAAGACCTAGAGACCTTCAAAAAGACACTTGAGCTCTCTACTGTGCTTGACCCAGACAGAGTGGCGGTCTTTAACTATGCTCATGTGCCTTGGCTCATGAAAACACAGCGTAAGTTTGATGAAACTACCTTGCCTAGCCCAGATGAAAAACTCAAAATCTTCCAGTACACTATTGACTTTTTTGAAAACAAAGGCTATAAGATGGTAGGTATGGATCATTTCGCTAAACCTGAAGATGAGCTTTTTGGAGCCATAGCCAAAGGTGAACTGCATAGAAACTTCCAAGGATACACTACCAAAGGTGGTGCAAACCTAGTAGGTATTGGACTTACAAGCATCGGCGAAGGTGCAATGTATTATGCACAAAACACCAAAGATATGAAAGTCTATGAAGCCGCACTTGATGAAGGAAAACTTCCTTTTGAAAGAGGTGTAAATCTTAGCATTGATGACTATTTACGAAAAGCAGTTATCATGGAACTTATGGCGAACTTCTCCATAGACATGAAACGTGTAAACAAAGAACACAATATCACATTTAGTGAATACTTTGCAGATGCACTCGATGAACTGCAAGAGTTTGTAAAAGCAGACCTCGTAACCATCACAGAAGACAAGATAACAGTAAGTACCACAGGTACACTGTTAATTAGAAACATTGCTATGCCATTTGATGCCTATATGCACCAATATGGTGGCAATAAAAAGAGCTTTTCAAAAACAGTATAATTTAAATACACCATAAAATTTTGGGTATTTAGCACTCTAACAAAATAAGGAAATCAACTTCTTGCGACAGCAGGTATTGCATTTTCTTTTTTTGGGTTCGTTTCTTTCTTTGTTGCATCAACAAAGAAAAAAAGGAACAAAGAATCAAAATAAAGTAAGAGGAAACATGAGCAAAAAAATAGAAGATATCTTC
>JALSUP010000120.1 GCA_027071315.1 Sulfurovum sp. | reverse complement strand
TGATTTGTTTACTTATATTTGGTTGTCAAAGATCATTCAATAACACTCTTTCTAGCAACTCGCTAGCCGTCCATGTGTTGTTGGACGCGTATTATAGCACCGAATCGATTCCTTGTCAAGGGTTTTTGTGAATTTAGGAGAAATTCTTTTATTTTCCTCTTTTCCCTTACATTATATAGTTTAAATTACTTAAACTTTAGAATGTGCCTCATTTTTACTCTCTTTTATGTACACTGTCACTATGAATAAATTATTACTGATCACCTTAACGACATCGCTTTTACTTGCAAACCCACAAACATCTGTCATATTGATGATAGGTGACGGCATGGGACCTGCCTATACTTCCTCTTACCGATACTATAAAGATGATAATCGCTCTGCTGGGCTTAAATCTACGGTCTTCGACACTATGCTTGTGGGTATGAATACGACTTACTCTCAAAACTCTGTCATCACTGACTCTGCAGCTGCAGCCACTGCATTGGCTACAGGGTATAAAACAGAGAACGGATATATTGGACTCAGAGATAAAAATCATGCTGATGCACAGACACTGCTGGAGTATGCCAAAGAGCAAGGATATATAACCGCCATGGCTGTTACATCTACTTTGACCCATGCTACACCCGCTGCTTTTATATCCAGAGGGCATCATAGAAATAGGGAAGCAGAGATCGCCAAAGACTTTTTTGCGAAAAATAAAAAAGGGGAGCTTAAATTTGATTTCCTGATTGGTGGTGGAGATAAATACTTTACTGAGGGATATACGAATTTTAATCAAACAGCAAAAGAAGAGCATGTGACTCTTTATCGTAAGGGATATGACTTTAAAAATATCAAGAATTACCCTTTCATTGCTTTTACTGCCTATGACTACCCTGCTTTTGCCATAGATGAAAAGGAAGAAGATCGCTATAGAGTTTCAAAAATGACAAAGAAATCTCTTGCACTAGTCAATGACAAACCTTTTTTTCTTATGATAGAAGGCTCTCAAATAGACTGGTGCGGGCATATTAATGATATGGCTTGTGCAATGACGGAGATGGAGGATTTTACACGTTCTGTCTCTCTTGCCAGATCTTATGTCGATGCTCATCCAAATACCCTGCTCCTTGTGACAGCAGATCACTCTACCGGTGGTTTGGCTATTGGTAAAAAGATCAAAAAAGACAATAAGTCTGTTTCTAAAGAGACACGTTCAAAATCTTACATTTGGTATAAAGATGTCATAGAAAAGATCAAAGCATCGTCCATTGCTATTGCACAGAAGATCAGAGAAAGCAAAGAGATCAATAGTACATTCCAACACTATACAGCTATCACCCTCAGTAATGAAGAGTATCATTCCCTCAAAAATACTTTAGATCAAAAACAGAAAAAAACACGTCAAGTCGTGAATGATATTATTAACAGACACTCCAATACAGGCTGGACCACACATGGACATACTGCCGTTGATGTAGAAACTTTTGCTTATGGTAAAGGATCTGAGAAGTTTAGAGGCTTACTGGATAATACACAAATAGCTGAAAAAGTGTTTGAAGTATTAGGGAGAAATAGATAAGAAGATCGAAGGTACATGATGTACCTTCGGAGGGATCGATATTAACCGATCTTCTCAGCCTTCTGGACATCATAAAGAATGTCATCCATTGGGTGTCTGTACATAGGCATAGCCAATCTTTTCTCATCAAGTACGTGACCGATGAATCCGATGGTTCTACCTACAATAAAGAATGAGTTCAATGTACCAGATGCGATAAATTCATTGATCTCTTCTTCTGAGTAACCAAGTGCTCTCCACATGTCAACCATAAGAATACCGATAGTCCCATCCACGTTCAGGATAAGGTTCTCTTTCTTGGAAGTTGTCAATGCTTCAACTGTCTTGGCATAGTCAAGAAGTGGTGTTGCCGGGAAATTCTCTTCAGCGAACTTCATGAGACCTGTGACTCTAAGGTCAGGGTTCTTCAATGATTTGATTCTGTGTCCGATTCCCGGAATTGGTACACCTTCACCCTTCATATACTTCAGAAATGCTTTTGGATCAAGATCGTTATCGTCTGCATATTTGAAGTACTGTGCCGCACCATCAATAGCACCACCGAATCTTGGACCGATGGTCAAGAGACCTGTTACCAGTGATTCAACGACTGATTTACCTGCTCTTGCAGTGACTTTTGCATTGTGTGCACCTGAAACGGCAGGACCATGGTCTGCAACTGTTTTAATAACAGTTTCAATGAACTCTGTCGCCCACTTCGGATACTGCTTCTTGAACCATAGAAGTGAAATAACATCACCGATACCTTTACCTGTATCCGGTGTTGCTACTGAAGAGATAGGGAATCCGGCATATGTTGCTTCTTCACCTCTGTCATCAGAGATCGTACAGATGAACTGCTTAGGTCTTCTTACTTTAGGTACGATGTTGATCTCCGGCTCAGGGATCGGATCGAGATTCAGTGATTCGAATACCTCTTTGATCTTCGCAGGAAGGTCGTTGAAGGTAGCCGGTACATGAATACCTGCTTCAGCCATTGCGTTGTTTTTATACTCAGCTGTTTCCATTTCTCCGTTTGCAGAAGCACCTGCATGACCGAACTGCACACCTGAATCGTAATACTTGGCGATCGTACCGATACACCATGCGATGATCGGCTTAGTGATACGACCGTCTTTGATAGCTTCAATGACTTTATACTCTTCTGTACCACCCACTTCACCAAGAAGGATCATATATTTGACTTCAGGGTTTTTCTCCATTCTGAGAAGGTTGTCAATAAAGACAGATCCGACAAATCTGTCTCCACCAATGGCAACACCCTCAGCAATACCGTCAGCATTGATGGCAATGATGTTGGAGAGTTCGTTGAAAAGACCACCTGATCTTGTCACAAGACCACAAGAACCGGCTCTGTGAAGCTTGGAGTTGATGATATTCTCGATCGTTCCACCGATATTCGCCACTTTAAATGCACCCGGAGTGATGGCACCGACAGTTGCCGGTCCGATCACAGTCACACCCAATTCTCTTGCTTTGGCATTCATACCACGTGCAAGTCTCTCAGGAATACCTTCAGCCGTGATCATCATAGAGGAGAATCCGCCAATTTCAAGTGCTTCCATAGTCACGTCATACGCCGTTCTGAATGATGCGAAGTTCAAAAGCACATCAGCCTGCGGCTGTGCTTCTTTTGCTTCTGCAGTACTCTTATAAAGAGGGATCATGATCTCATCGCCACCCCAGAAGAACTTTTCAAATTTATTACCGGATGTAGGTGCAACAATACCAGCTACTGATGGCGTTTCTCTCTTAATGGTATAGTCATAATCCAACATTCTCTGGATCGCTGTTTTATTGTTATTCCAAAAAATAGCTTGTGTGCTTTTTGTATATAATTGATTCATTACTTATCTCCCTACTTCTCTAGTGCCATACGCACGATATCTGTTACGTGTGTTTCCGGTCCATAAACTTCAATGTAAAGACCCATTCTGTCTGCAGCTTCTTTAATATCTTTCAGACCTTTTTCATAGTTTGGTCCACCACGTCTTACATAGATCTTGGTATCCACTTCTTTGAGTTTGTCTTTGTAGTTTTCAAATGCCTGGATAATACCTGTAAATGTTTTTGCAACATCTGTAAAGTTGGCGATCGCACCACCAATAATAAGGACTTTACCTCTTCCTGAAGGATCTTTCTCTCTTGTCATAAGGTCAAAAAGTGTCTCTGCATAGAACTTGGTCTCACCTGTTGTCGGTCCACCTGAGTACTCTCCGTAGTTGGCAAGATCTTCAATACCTGCCATGTCAGCAATAGTATCAGCATACACGACTGATGCACCACCACCGGCAACCATGGTCCAGATACGTGCTTCCGGCTTAAGCAGTGTCAATTTCAATGAAGCACCTGTCTTAGCATCAGCTTCTTCTACTGCCATTACTTCCGGTGATTTCTCTTCCATTCCGAATGAAGTCGGGTACTCAACGTCACCCCACTCGTCTACCATCATGAATCCGGCAGTGTCATCCAGTTTCGCAACCATGTCAAGAAGCTCGACTTTATTCCCCTGAAGGACAAACGGGTTGATCTCAAGGTATGCGAAGTTCAACTCTCTGTAGGCTTTGAAGAAACCGATAGCGAACTTTGCAAAGTTCTCTTTGTCTTCCTCTTTCACGTCTGCAGGGATATTCGCTTTGATCTTGCTGGCGATCTGCTCTTCGGTTGCAGTAATAGGAAAAGCGACTTCAGTGACTTTCTCTTCCCAGCCCTCTTCTACTTCCATTCCGCCTTCTGCAGACATATAGAGTACATCTTCATCACCGACAACAGTTGCAGAGATATAATACTCTTCAGACTGGTCGTGTGGCGTAAATGGCTCAACGATGAAGTGTGTCAGCATATCAACTGACGGCTCACCTGTTGGTGTATCACCGTCAAATGCGAAATAGACTGTCTGCTTGGAGCTTGACTTCTCATCGATCCAGGATGCCGCTTTCTCTAAAGAAACATCACCCGGTTTTTCATCTTTAAAAAGTACCAAACCATTTTTACCTCTTTTACCAAAAAGCATATCTGGTTTTGCAACCAGTGGTTTTTCGTTTAACCATGTTTTTGTTTTTGCAGCCTCTGCTAGTTCTGATCCATTCTGTACCATTACTGTTTCATAAGCATAAGTAAAATCTGGGAAATACTTATCCCAATGTTTTGCTAGAATTGACTTTGCGTCATACTCTCTAATCGCCTTTTGAGCCATCGAGTTCTCCTTTAATTTAGTTCTTATAAGTCTAGCATGAAGAAGATTTAACTTTTGTTTATGTAATTTAAACTATAAGGAGAAAGTAAATACTGTGTATTTTAGAAACAGTTTTTTACAATTGTAGACTCAGTCTGTACATGGAGAGATGCTATAGTATTGCAATTGATAACGTTTTCTCTCATCTGACACATCATAACAGCCAATTCCCTTTGCTTTGAGCGTTTCTGCCAAAATATAAGGTGCATAAACAGTATTTTCATAATAGCGCTCAGTATCTTTACTTAACTGAAACATCACCTGATAGACAAGTATTGAAAATATACTTAAGAGAAGTGAAGCCATAACCACTTTAAAGCTCAGTATATATCTTTTTCTGAATTCCGGTAAACGTACACGCAGACTATTGTGATAGGTTTGTAACATTAAAGGCACGGCAATCATGACATAGGGTGCAAAGTCCGTAATATTCACTCTTTGACGAATGGAGAGTAATAAAGAAAAGAGCAGTGCAATAGATGAAATGTACCAGAGTAAAGACTTCTTTTCACGCAGGAGAATGCGATACATCGTATAGAAGAAGTAAATGAATACCAAAGGGGAAAAGACGGCAGCATACAGTCCGAATATCTCTGCAAAATGTCCGGAAGGACGTCCCCCTATTTCAATACCTTTTGCCAGAAAAACAAATGCCATAATAAAGGCAGCAGAGAGTATGGCAAGTTTTTTATCTTTATGTATCAGGCTATAGATAAGTACTGCAATAAAGAAGATAAGCGATGCATCATGTATGAAGAAGAGTGCCAACATAATAAACGGAAGTAATATGAAATGCTTTTTCTCATAAAGTACTACAAAAAGTAACACTAGGGGTAAGACAATAATAGCCACATTGGCTAAACTGCTCCCTGTGACAATACCCGGCAAGAGCATAAAGATAAAGGTTGCCAAGTACGCATCTTCCCGTTTAGAAAAATAGCGTCTACTAAACTCATAAAAGAAGAGAATGGAAAGAAACCCGAAAAAGACAAAAAATATTCTCAATCCAAAAAGGGTATGAGAGAGTGAGTCTCCGGCATGCATGAGAGAGGAGACAAGCGCATGAGAGCTATAAAAAGCCTTGGCTTCATGCGGACTGATGGGTGCGGTTGCTGCCAGATAGAGTACTGCTACGGCATATAAAAAAGCTGCCCACAGGAAGTACTGTTTTTTCATCTGTCTTAGAGCTTCAGGAAGTTGTCCAACATCTCATGACCATGTTCAGACATAATGGACTCGGGGTGAAACTGTACGCCATAGATAGGCTTGTCTTTAATTTGTAAAGACATGATTTCATCATCATCTTTTGAGTGTGATGTGGCAATGATATTCTCCGGGAGATTCTCTTTATTGACCGTTAAAGAGTGATAGCGTGTGGCTCTGAACTCTGAAGGAAGGTCTTTAAAAATAGGTGTTTCTCCTGTAATTTCAACCTGTGAAGTTTTACCATGCATCATATTTTTGGCACGTATCACTTCTCCACCAAAAGCCTGAGCAATACTTTGATGCCCCAAACAGATACCAAAAATAGGTGTGGTATCGGCAAAGGTTTTAATAACATCCAGTGTCACACCTGCATCATCAGGCGTTGAAGGACCGGGAGAGAGAATGATCTTTTCAGGGTTCAAAGCTTTGATCTCCTCGATCGTCAACTCATCATTTCGAATAATCTTAAGGTCTGCACCCAGTTCACGGCAATACTGCACAACGTTATAGGTAAAACTGTCGTAGTTGTCTATCATTAGTACCATTTGTATGCTCCTATTTGCTGTCTTAATAGAGTATTATATCTCATTATTTTTATGTTTGCTTTTTTCTTGTATTTTTTGGTGTTATTGACTAATAATGATAACGACAAGACACCACCAAGATACTATCTTCAAAAACTTCATAAAGCAGAACGAACTAAAATTTAAGATTTAATTCCTAATCCTAAATTTATCGTTCTCTAGTTCTATATAGACAAATTGCATATGGGTCTCTAAAAACCGTAATGGGAAATTGAAATTATCCTTCCAAGCAAATCTATTTTTTAGTACTTCTTTGGCTTTTTGGAGTTCAAAAATACCATAATCTTGATGATATGCTTTGGTTACTTCTTCTTTTATGTTAGCTAAATAGTAAAGGTATGGTTCTACTGTTTTTTCATATTTACCTGACACTCCATGCCCTGGCACATAGAGTGCATATCTTTTTTGCTTGGCTATTTTTTCAAGAAAAGTAATATTTTCCAATATGCTAGAAAGTTCAGAAAAGTAGCCCAATGTTGATTCAAGTACTAAATCTCCTAAAAATATAACATTGCTTTCTTCATGCGTGATACTTATGTCTGAGTTTGAATGTGCAGCTTTAGGATGCTGTATAGCGAAGTGTTCACTATCTATCTCTAAATTCTCTCCATCTTCTACAAAATAACTAGGCAAATGAAAAGTTTTAGCCTTACGTTGGCTTGCTATACGTTCTGCACCCTCAAGATACATCTTTTTTGCAGAGTCTATAATATTTTTATGTCCATATATTTTAACATCAGGGTATGCTTCTACTACTGCCCCATTAGCAAACCAATGGTCTGAATGATAATGTGTATTAAAAATAGCAATAATCGGTTTAGTGCTGATTTGTTTTATCTGATTTAGCACTTTCTTACCTACAAAATAACTTGCTCCTGGGTCTATGAGAATAATACCATTTTTTGATTCTATAAAAGCAGGATTATGTATGAAACACTTAGCATCAGCATCTCTTTTTTTTGCACCATGCATAATGTAAACATTTTGAGCCATCTGCTTAAAAGAAAAATCTCCGTGGTGCCCTAAGTGCCAAGGGTTAAACACTTTTGCTTGTAATTGTGAGACTATGCCTATTAAACCTAGGCTAACATAACGAAAGAAATCTCTACGGCTTAACATGGTTTTTTATCTTTTTACTATAGTGTCCTTTATATCCCAAAAGTGTTGTCCACTCTAGCTCCATTAGGTCGTCCTCTTTAAGCTCTCCCTGTTTTACCTTAATTTTAAAGAGAGGGCTATCACTAACATAACCTGAAGGTGTAAAATCAAATAGTATACGTTTCCCAACACGAAGGATAATATGAGTAATATAGTCCTGTGTTAATTTTTTACGTTTTGCTTCTTTTTCAGTTAACATGATATTATGAATCATAAACTTTATATTGAGTACACCATCTTTACTATATACTTTTATTTTTGCCTTATTTTTTTTCATCCTCCACATCCTCCACCTGTAGCAACATCAATTTCTTTCTTATTTGCATAAATAATACCGTTTACATCTTCTATGAGTACCGTTACATATGCCGTTTGTCTCATCTTTATACGCATATCATAATATACCAATGCATCTTTAGGTACTTCAAATATACCAGTTAAAGAAGTAGGATTGGCATCTTGAAATACTATTACTCTTTTTGCCTCTATATCACTTGTGATTCTTATAGGTATAGATCCTCCATTTTCTGCCAGTTTTGGAGCTCTTATCTCAACCTTGTCACTTTGAATTATTTTTCTATTGCCATAAAGTAATTTGATTACATCTGAACTCTTTTCAGCTTTCCATATATATGATGGGTCTATTTCATAGTTATCCCACATATCACTTGCATATAAGGGATTTGGCCCAAAACCTATACTACTCCATAAACAAATAGAAATAAATTTTCTTCTCTTCATCATTTTCTCCTTATCGTAAGAGTATAGCCAAAAAGTTTTAGTGAAGAAATTTGATTTTCCTAGTTGTAAACCTTCAACTCATTATAAAGACTGTCTCTCTCCACAGGTACAAACCCAGAGTTTTTAATGAGTGCAATAAAATCATCTAACTCCATGCCATTAGCACTTTTAGCCCCTGCTGCTGACTGGATAGCTTCTTTTTCTATGGTACCGTCGAGGTCATTGGCTCCGAACTCTTGGGCGATGAGTGCCAAATTAATAGTGCTTGTTGCCCAGTAGGCTTTGATGTTAGGAATGTTGTCTAATACTATTCTGGCAATGGCATATGTTTTAAGTACCTCTTGCCCAGAAGGAAAGTTACAGTTTTTAAGGTAGTTGTTTTCTTTTTGGTACACTAAAGGGATAAAGGCATTAAAGCCACCTGTTCTGTCTTGTAAGTCACGCAGACGTAACATGTGGTCTATACGGTGTGCACGTGTCTCTACATGACCGAATAACATCGTAGCATTAGACTCTTTGCCTCTGTTATGCCACTTTTCGTGTATCTCTAACCACTGTTCAGAAGTTACTTTACCTTTACAAAGATATTCACGTACCTCTTCATCAAAGATTTCAGCACCACCACCTGGCATAGAATCTACACCATTTTCTATCATCATGTCTAGTACTTCATCATAAGAGTATCCATACTCACGAGTAATAAAATCTATCTCTGCAGCAGTCATAGACTTAATGTGCACATCAGGGAATTTTTCTCTTATTTTTCTAAAAGCACCCATGTACCACTCTACCCCATCTTTAGGATTGTGTGCAGAGACAATGTGTAGCTCTTTTGCACCTTTTTCGATGGAGTTTGTAGCAATATCGAGTATTTGTTCATGGGTTAAGGTGTATTGATTTGGGTTTTTACGTGTAGCAGAGTAAGCACAAAATTTACAAACATCTGCACAGACATTGGTCGGGTTGATGTGACGGTTGATGTTGAAATAGGATTTTTTGCCATACTTCTCTTTACGGATGGTATCGGCAAGTTCACCCAGAGTATAGAGGTCGAGTTCATAAAGTGCTTCGCCCTCTTCCTGGGTCAGCCGTTCTTTGTTTTGTACTTTTTGTATGAGTTCCTGCTCTTGCTTTGCGTCCATCGATATACACCCTTAGTTATTTTGGGTATTATAACACTAATAGATTAGGAGTTACTAAGTGGAACAAGTAAAAGCACAGATAGAAGAACTTCTTTACAACAATGCCGAAGACTTTGAAATTGCCAAAGTGCTGAAGAAAGACATTAAAAACTACTTTGGAAACCTTGAAGAGATCTTTGCAAACTCCGGGGGGAAAGACTTTCTTGTCAAACACACCAAACGTATTGACTCTGTCTTAAAACTCATCTACAAAGTCGCACAGCGTGAAATGTTCGGCGACTATGCACCGATGAAGAACTCCATTCCTATTGCCCTTGTGGCACTTGGTTCGTACGGCAGAGAACAGCTTTGTGTCTACTCTGACATTGACCTGATGATCGTCTACAAAGAGATACCCGGGTACAACAGCAAAGAGATGATAGAGAAGATCCTCTATATTTTATGGGACACAGGGCTCAAACTGGGTCATCGTGTCCACGAAGTTGACGAACTATATGCCGTTTCCAAAACAGACATTACCATTAAAACAGCACTCATTGAATCACGTATGATCGAAGGATCTGTCTTTGTCTGGACCGAGACACAAAATGCCATTGCACAGATACGTCATGATGACCCGAAAAGTTTTATAGCACTTAAACTGGAAGAGCAGGCACAAAAACACAAGAAGTTCCCTCTGACGATGGAGCCCAACCTTAAAGAAGGTGTAGGCGGATTTCGTGATGCAAACCTTGTCTTTTGGATTGGGAAAGTTTTTTATAATGTTAACACCATCAAAGACCTTCCTGCCAACATTATAGATGAACATGAATATAGAGAATTCCGTATTGCCTTGGAATTTCTTTTTCGTGTCCGTTCTGCACTTCACCTTGTCAGTAAAAAGAAAGAGGACAAACTGCGTATTGACCTCATCCCGATGATCGCCAGACTGATGGCTTACCCTGAGACGCAGCAGGGACATATGAAACTGGCAAAAAGAGTTACGGGGAGTCTGAAGGTCATTAGACTTTACAGTACTATTTGGCTGGAAATACTGACCAGAGACTATGTTGACATTTCACGACATAAGAACTGTGTTTACCCTGTAGAGACGGATTTTAATGGACTTTTAAAGCGTCTTTGTGTGCATGCAGATGCACCTTTTTATGTGCATCCTACTTTTTTCCAGACACTTTTGACCGCAGAAAAACCGGACCGGCCAGATAAGGCACTTTACCGAACCATTGCCAGCATATTCTATCAGCCTTACAGTTATTCTATTTTAAGTACACTCTCGTATGCACATTTGTTGAAGTACGCTATCTCCCCCATTAAAAAAGTGGTTGACCTTCCACAGTTTGACGGATACCATCAATATGCGGTGGACATACACTCTCTGCGCTGTCTCCATGCCCTTGAGCACATTGATGATGAATTCATTCAATACCTTTTTGATACACTTTCCAAAGAAGAAAAAGCAATGCTTAAACTGGTCACTTTTTTACATGATGCAGGGAAAGGAAGAAAGCGTGACCACCATCAGGTAGGGGCATCTCTCTTTAAAATTTTTGCACAAAAGTTAAACTTGACAGATGAACTGATTGAGATGGGTGAAGTATTGATCTTGAACCATACACTCATGAGTAAAGTCGCACAGAGA
The DNA here is from genome assembly GCA_027071315.1 of Sulfurovum sp. GTDB lineage: Bacteria > Campylobacterota > Campylobacteria > Campylobacterales > Sulfurovaceae > Sulfurovum. The sequence goes on along the minus strand of JALSUP010000120.1, from coordinate 15,743 downwards.
GAAGATTTACACAGCGAAAAGGTCATTCTCTCTTTTACCTCTCATTTCCCAAACAAAAAACTGCTTGACATGATCTATATTCTGACCTATGCCGATATGAACGGTGTGGGAGTAGACATTTACAACTCATTCAATGCCAGACTCATTCGTACACTTTACCGACAGGCAGTTGAAGTACTAGGCAATACGGCTATGCTCGATGAAGCGGCAAAACGTTCCAAAAAAGAGAATGCACTCAAGAAATCGCCCAATTTTCTTGCACTTAAACGCTCAGAACAAAAGAAGATTTTAGAAATTCCATCGAACCTGCTCTTTTTACGTTATAAAACCCAGCGTATCATTGATATTTCAAAAAAAGCTTTTGAGACCAAAGGCTATGAATATCACATTTCCAATGGAGGCTACCTGGTCATCGAGATCATAAGAGAAAAGTCTTTTAACCTGAGTTATCTGCTTGGGAAATTGAGCAACCTTGAGGTGGTCAATATGGATATTTGTAAACTTTTCAATAATTTGAAATATTTCAAAATCGATTTTTCTACGCAGATAGATGAGAGTGAATTAGAGCTCATTAGAAATTTTATTGAAGACTCCTTTGACAGTGACAAGAAGAGCCTTGCCGCGATTCCTCTCATTAAAGAAGAAGATATTGATATAGACTGCGAACACTCTAAAACCTACGCGATCATGCATTTGAAAAGTATGAATCAGAAAGGACTTCTCGCCTATATCATTGACCTTTTTGATGAAATGGGTATTGATATTGTCACGGCCAAAGTACACACCATTAAAAACCGTGTACGAGATATGTTCCTCATCGAGAAGAATGGAAACTTTTGTCATAATGTTGACATTATTACAGAGAAATTAACGACTGAAAAAGAATAGGGGAAGATGCATGTGTGGAATTGTTGGGTATATAGGAGCAAAAGAAAAAAAAGAGATACTGCTGGACGGACTGCAGGAGTTGGAATACAGGGGTTATGACTCTGCGGGTATTGCCATTATCGAGGGAGAAAAACTTTCTAATTTTAAAGCCATCGGGAAGTTGGAGAATCTCAGACATAAGACAGAAGCCTACCACAGTGAAGGCTTTGGTATTTCCATTGGGCATACACGCTGGGCAACGCATGGAAAACCAACAGAACTCAATGCCCACCCGCATTTGGGTGCCTACTCTTATGTGGTACATAACGGGATCATCGAGAATTATCAGGAACTCAAAGAGGAGCTACAGGCTGACGGTGTGACATTTTTAAGCCAGACCGATACCGAGACCATTGTACACGTGTTTGAAAAGTTCAACAACCAGATCAACAATCCTTTTGAAGCATTTGAAAAGACCATAGAGAAACTGCATGGTGCCTATGCTACCCTGCTCATCACCGAAGCAGCACCCGATACCATTTTCTTTGCGAAAAATGGTTCACCAATGCTCATTGGTTTTGATGGGGAAGATGTCTATTTTGCCTCTTCCGATACGCCTATTATTGGAAAAGCCAATGAAGTCTATTACCTGGAAGACGGTGAGTATGGTTTTGTCAAAGAGGGAAAGGTCTTCCTCTTTAATGCGGAAGGCAAAAAATCATTTACCAAGCAGGCTTTGACTGCGGACAAAGTCTCTGCTCAAAAAGACGGTTACCGTTTCTTTATGGAAAAAGAGATCTATGAGCAGTCTTATGTGATGACAGAGACCATGATGGGACGAGTGCATGATGACAGTATTCTTTTTGATGAACTGGATGAAAATTTCTTTGACGGTATTTCTGCTATCAAGATCTGTGCCTGCGGAACTTCTTACCACTCTGCTTTGGCTTCTGCTTATCTTTTTGAACGTCTTGCCAAAGTCAGATGTGACGTCGAGATCGCTTCGGAGTTCCGATACAAAGAACCTCTACTGACCAAAGACACACTTTTCATTACCATTTCACAGAGTGGTGAGACAGCTGATACCCTTGAAGCACTTAAAATGGCAAAACGTGCAGGACTGAGATCTTTAAGTATCTGTAATGTAGACAACTCTTCCATCGTCAGAGAGAGTGATGCAGCTATCCTGACCAGAGCAGGCATAGAAAAAGGGGTCGCCAGTACCAAAGCCTTTGCCACACAGACCATGGTACTTTGGATGCTGGCACTCTATGTAGGCCAGGAGAAGAAGACACTCGCGTCTGATATATTAAAAACAGAAGTCGCTGCCATGCTCAAAACACCTAAATCCCTGGTGGTGGAAGAGAAACTGCATGCTCAGCTGACACGTATGTCCAAGCGTTACCTGCATGGACATGGTTTCTTCTTCATCGGAAGAGATATCTTCTTCCCTCTGGCACTGGAAGGGGCACTTAAACTCAAAGAGATCTCCTACTTCCATGCTGAAGGTTACCCTGCAGGTGAAATGAAACATGGGCCTATTGCCTTGGCTGACTCAACACTCTTTACCATTGCGCTTATGCCTAAAAGCATGCATTATGACAAGATCAAATCGAACGTTGAAGAGCTTTCTGCAAGAGATGCGACCATTTTGGCCATCTCTCCAGAACCGTTTGAATTGGCAGATGACTTCATTCAAACCAAGTATGATTCTCACCCAATGCTTGAGTATTTTGAAATGATGGTAGTGACACAGTTATTGGCACTTGAAATTTCTGTTAGGCTTGGAAATGATGTGGATATGCCAAGGAACCTTGCGAAGTCTGTGACGGTGGAGTAAGGAAATTTATATTGTTGGTGTTGTCGGGGGACAACACCCTACAGCCAATATACTTTTCTGCCGTAGGGTGCGTTTTCCAACGCACCTTTTGTTAAGCCTTTCGGCAAACGTTTTATTTCATGCATATTTTTCTATGCGGTGCGTTAGAAACACACCCTACGCGTTGTTTGTAAACCACTCTTCACATAAAGCTTTATAGATCACCTTATAGGCATCCAATTTCTTTTTCTCCCAGCCATCCATTCTAAAATACCATGCTAAAAAATAGGCTTCATCCAAAATACTTAACTGAAACTCCACACAAACTGCTGCCAGATCAAAATAACCGTCATTCATACCTGCAAATTCCCAGTCGATGAACTTCAATCCTTGAGCTGAAAAAATACAGTTTTTGGGGTTGAGATCATTATGACAGAGTACCAAGTCTTTTGGAAAAGTTTCAATGAGTGCAAAAGCTTCCTCTACCTCAGCACTCAAGGTTTTAAACATGCTTTTAAGTTCAAGTACTTTATTGGGTACAGTCAAACGATGTAAGACTTTTAACTGCTCTGCAAACATTTGCAAGTCAGTTCTTGTAAGTTCACTTTTATGCACTCCATCTAAGAATTCACACACCATAAAGCCCTGAGAGAAGTCAAAGTGCAAAGGTTTGGCTGCGAGACCGTTTTGGTATGCTAAAGTATGGACTTTGTATTCTAACTCACGGTCACGGTCCTGCAGTTTGAACTTTCGTAAGAGGTAGGTTTGATGGTTGACTGTGAAACAATAGTTTTCATTGGAGAAGCCCTGTTTAGGCAAGAGCGATAAATCACTCACTTCAACAGAAGGAGAGAAAGGCAATTTAGAGAGATTGAGATTTAGCATAGCTTCTTCTCCACGTCACATAGGCATACACAGCTAATACCACATAAAGCATAAAGAGGATGATGGTTGCCAGATAGCCTGATTTCCAGTATAACACAATGGCAACAGAATCAACCACCATCCAATAGAGCCAGTTCTCCAGTACTTTCTTTGCCAGCATCCATGTCGCAATGACAGAAAAAACCATAACGAAGGTGTCTATGTAGGGGAAGTTTGCTTCGGTGAATTTATGAGAGAGTGTGCCTAGAAGCAAAGTTAATACAATACCTGAAAGTATAATCATCACATTCTTTTTCACAGACCATTGGCTGACGGCTAGCTCTTCACCCTGCTCTCCCCCGCTTCGCCATAAAAGGAAGCCATAGACTGCCATACCCATATAGTAGAAGTTAAGAAGAGATGATGAGAGTAAGGCGCCCTCCCAGAAAAGAACGGTGTAAATAATGGTACTTAAAAAAGCAAAGAGCCAGGTCCAAAGTGACTCTTTCGCTGCCAGAAGGACATAGGCAATACCAAAGACAACGGCAAGGATCTCCCACCCTGACATTTGTACAAAAGCATTGGCGATACCTTCTGGCGAAAAGTCCATACTAGAAACGACCTTCTCTGTTATGTCCTACAAATTTAAGGACAAAAATAGAATCAGGAATCTCGTTAAAGACTGAATAGATCTCTTCTTCAAGCAACTTCATAATAGTTCTGTAATCACCATGCAGTTGGGTACTGAGTTCATTACAGGAAACCGTTACAGACGATTCTGTTTTCAAACGTTCAATGAAGACTGAAATAGGTGCTTCATACTCCTTTTGAAGCGGGTACATACTGATGTCTACTGAGATTTCCATGGTTTATCCTTTAAAAGTCGTACGAGAGTGTTAACCCTGCTGTTCTGGGTGCTCCCAATTGTGTATATAGCTCTGTTTCATAGAACTTGGACGGGTTGTTTCCAAAACTTCCAAAGCCACGTACAAAGTAAGCTTCATCTGTCAGGTTTCTACCCCAGAGACTTGCGGTAAAGCTTCCTGTTGTGTATTCAAGACTTGCATTGAGCAAGGCATAAGGGTCTGACTGTTCATTGTGTCTGTTAGAGAAATAGTAACTTCCTTTCCCTTCAACATTGGTTTTGAATGTCCATGCTTCCATAAACATATAGTCGAAACCTATATTATACTGATACTCAGGTGAGTTAGCCGGTGCACGTCCATTTACATCAATGGCATCAGGGTTAGGATCAGTATACTCATCAAATTTAGACTTCAATAGCCCTAAAGAGGTAAAGAGGTGTAATCCCTCTGTCGGAAAATAGTCTATCTGTGATTCAAGTCCATAGTAAGTTCCCTCTGCCGCATTGGCCAGGTAGTCAATGAACTCTGTACTGCCATCAGGTCGCTTATCCACTACGGAGCTCTTCACCTGCTGATCTTTTCGCTTGCCGTAAAAGAGATTCAGACGGCTTTTAACCTTGTCATTAAAATGGCTTGAATTCAATCCGGCATCCAGATTCCAGAGTGTTTCTGTTGCATACTGTTTTGCTTCCGGTGTTAAACGGTAGTCTGCATTGACACCGCCGGGCTTATAGCCTTTTGAAAGTGTCACGTAGTAAAGCATATCGGACTCAGCCTGATAATTTAAACCCAACTTACCCCCACTTAACGTTTCATCCGTGTCGATGTCAACATTTTCAGAGTCGGTATATTGAGACTCCCACTTCTCAACTCTCACACCGGCGATCATTGTCAGTTTATCTGTGAAATGTGTATCTAGTTGTCCATAAAGTGCTGTACTTTGTGTATCGTAATTGTTTATGAAAGGAATACCATAAAGATAGGTATAGTTTCTTGTCATCTCTTCAGAATAGTCTTTATAATAAACACCCATTGTCCAGTCGGTACTTCCATTGAAAATACGTCCTGCTTCATCTGAAACCATACGCACATCTATGTCTGCCTGTTTTCTGTCTCTGAGATACTGGTCAAAAGAACTATACGCCCAATCAGGGTCAAACTCACCATCATAGGACCAATCTTCATCATAAGAGTATTCCATCTCTGTTTTAGAGTAACTCAAAGCAGAGACCAGGTGCATTTTGTCATTTACCTGATAAGTAGACTTCAATGCAAACGCATCTGTTTTCTGTGTGTCTTTTCCCGGCTGGTCAGAATGGGAGTCTCTTGTATTATCCAGAGTCCAGGCATCATAACCGTTGTTCACATCGACATGCATCAACGTCAGATCGATCGTATGCTGATCGTTTACAAACCATTTGAACTTAGCTCTTGCAGTAAGCTCATCAATGTTATTGGTATCGTCACGTCCAAGATAAGAGTTAGTCATATAACCGTCACTTATGTTTTTATAAAGTGAAAATCGTGAAAGTAATTTGTCTTCAACAATAGGGGCATTGATTGCCACTCCCACCGCTTTGGTATTATAATTCCCAACCGTCGCTTCAATGTGCCCATTGGCATCATTGGTCGCATCATTACTTTCAACATTAATGACACCTGCCATACCGTTGGCACCAAAAGTAGTTCCCTGTGGTCCTCTGAGTACTTCTATCTGCTTTAGGTCGAACATCGTCACCCCCAATGCAGACTGGGAAAAGTCAATACCGTCAACCATGATTCCCACAGAAGGGTTAATCGGTGTTACAAATTGACTACGCTCACCAATACCACGGATCTGGATATATTTTGCTTTGGATGCACACGAAGAGAAGTTGACGTTAGGTACCGCAGCAATGGTTTCCACAAATGACTGTGCTGCTTTGTCATAAATGTCTTTTTCGGCAATGACCGAAACACTGTTACTCACCTGTGAAAGATTCTGCTCTCTAAAATCTGCTCCGACAACGATAGGGTCCAAATTTACTTCTTCTGCAAAAGAAGAGACTGATGCCAAGGCATAGGCTGCCATAAGTGATGTTGTTAAAATCTTGTTTTTCATATTTTTCCTTGTGTATAACAAAGAAGAGGAGGTCATAGAGTGCTTATTTTCGCAGTGATGTACTTCTCTTCCTTACGCCGGTATTATCCGGTTCAAGTTCAACGGGTCAGGCTTTCGCCATCTCAGCATACACAAATGTGTTTTGCTCCCCGAGAGTTATTTATATGCAAGTTATACTAAAAATAAAGTTTCATTATCCTTAAATAGGAGTAATAGAGTCCTATTTAAAAAATTGGTTCTTTTTTACACATATCTTGATGATGATACTGCAAATGTAAGTCAGAAGATGCTTGTAATTTTTCATAGAGAAACTTCTTTGAAAGGTCAATACTGCTTTTCAGAGTAAGCTTTTTGGCAAGATGTGTTGCAATGGCAGAAGAGAGCAGACAGCCTGTACCGTGGGTATGTGTTGTCTCGACGCGTGGTGTAGAAAAACAAGCCACGCCTGAGGGTTCAACCAAACAGTCAATCGCCTCGGCCTCACTGGTATGTCCGCCTTTAAGCAGTACGGCATCTGCCCCCAGTTTGAAGAGTCCTTTACCCATAACAACACTCTGGTTCATTTGCCCGTCATAGTTTGTACCTAAAAGCATATTGCTCTCATCTAGGTTGGGGGTGATGAGTCGGCACAGAGGGAAAAGACGCTGGACCATCACCTCGATGGCATCTTTTTCCAAAAGCGCTTTGCCGCTTGTACTGAGTAACACAGGATCAAGTACAATATTTGGAAGTGCGTAGCGTTTAAGTACATCGATGACAATATCAATAAGTGAAGCATTTGCAAGCATACCTATTTTAACAGCATCCACTTTTACATCTTGAAGTAGTGTTTCTAATTGGAGTTTGAATATTTCAGGAGAAACAGCCTCAACTGCTGTGACACCCTGGGAGTTTTGTGCCGTAATGGCTGTGGTGACAGTAAGTGCATAAGCACCTAAGGCATGGATGGTCTTGCTGTCTATCTGAATGCCTGCTCCACCGTACGGGTCAAAGCCAGCTATGGTCAGTACAGTAGGTGTATGGTGTTCAAAATCACGCATATGTCAATAATACACAGTATGACATTACTCTAAGCAGTTTCTGCATACTCAATTTCATCATGGCATACTTCATTGAATATTCTGTTAAATTTGTCGACAAGCATGACAGTTTTAAAACGTGATACTTCTTTACTTTCATCTAATACACCTGCGATCATGGCTATGCCGTTGGCTGCACCGACGTTCAGTACTTCTTCCATGTTGCCCAGGTTAATACCGCCGATGGCAACAATCGGATAGTCTACACACTTTGACCATGCATTTAAATCTTTCAAGCCTACTGGATTGTAAACCATCTCTTTGGAGTCTGTCTTGTAAATAGGCCCGATGGCAACATAAGAGGGTTCAAACTCCAATGCAATATTGATCTCTTCATTTGTATGTGTGCTGATACCTAAACGAAGATCAGCCCAGTGTATAGCTTTAATGTCTGCATCCTGTATATCTTCCTGACCCAGATGCACCCCATAGGCTTTATGTTTAATAGCCAATTCCCAAAAGTCATTGATGAAAAGACGGGCATTATACTCTGAAGAGATACGAATCGCTTCAACTATCTCTGCTTCAAGGTCACTGCCCTGCATATCTTTTACTCTAAGTTGTGTGGTTGTGATCCCTGCTTCATACAATGCTGTAAGCTTATACGCTCTGTCTACTACCGGATAAATCCCAAGTGGTCTAATGCCACAGTTTAAAAATTTCATATTCTTCCCTCTAAAATCTTCTATACGAGAATGTTTCTTCATTCCTAAGCGTTCTGGTATAGGTAAGTGATTTCTGAGTAACCTGGCGATCTGCTTGAGACCCATAGTTTTCCGTCCAATCTTCACAGATTGTTTGGCTTTGTGCAGTACTTTTAACGTTAAAATGTTAAGCTTCATATTCTACTCACTCCTTCCTTTAATTATGCATATATTAAGTATTTTGATGCCAAAAAGGTCTACCGACTGTCGGTGTCGAGGCAGAAGCAAACTCTCTTTTTTGCATCACACCAGACTCATAGCCCAATCGTCCTGCTTCTACGGCATACTTAAATGCATCTGCCATCTTAACAGGGTCATGTGCCAAAGCAATCGCTGAATTCAATAAAACAGCATCATAACCCAACTCCATAGCCTGTACTGCATGGGATGGTTTACCTATGCCTGCATCCACAATCAGTTTCAGTTCAGGGAACTGTTTTCTAATGGCTAACAAATTGTCAGGATTCATTAAACCTTTTCCTGAACCGATCATTGAACCCCAGGGCATAATGATCTTACAGCCCACATCGGCCAAGCGTTTTGCAACAACAAGGTCATCTGTCGTATAAGGAAACACTTCAAAACCCTCTTTTATGAGTACTTCTGCGGCCTTGACTGTTTCAAAAGGGTCTGGCTGAAGGTTGTACTGGTCTCCAATGACTTCAAGTTTTATCCAGTTCGTGCCAAAAACTTCTCTTGCCATCTGTGCCGTGGTAATGGCCTCTTTGGCAGAGTGGCACCCAGCAGTATTTGGAAGCACTTCGATCCCTAAAGATTTAATAATGTTCCAAAAGTCATTCCCTGCACCTTCACCTGCTGCCTGACGTCTGAGTGCCACAGTAACAATCTGTGCCCCCGAAGTCTGAATAGCCTCTTCCATATTAGCAGGTGACGGGTAAAGTGCCGAACCTATGAGAAGTCTGGAAGAAAGTGTTTTTCCTCCGATTTCCCACGTGTTGTTATCTGTTTGCATGTGTTTGGTCATGTTGTACTCCTTCATCTTAAAGGTGTGTGATTACGCACCCTACGCGATTTATCACGTATCTCTTATCCACCCTGAACAGGTGCTAAGATATCAATCATATCACCATTATTAATCGTGGTTTCTTCATAGCTGTCTATTGCCACAAATGTGGTATTAATGGCCACCGCGAACCCTTTTGTTCTGTAATCAAGTGCTTCTATTAACTCTTTGATATTCAAATTTTCAGAGATCTCTTTGATCTCTCCGTTGACTGATACTTTTATCATCTTTCCCCCTTCTTGTCCTCGACGCGTAGGGTGCGTAGTCACGCACCATCAAACATTGATCTAATCCCTTCATTCAAAGCTTTCTCCACAATCGCAGGAGCCAACAAATAGCCATGTCTGTAAAGCCCATTAATCCGTGTCAACTTCTCATCCTGTTCAATACGCGGCAAATTATCTCTAAATGCCGGACGACAATTGGTTTCAGAGTTCACAATGCGTGCTTCTCCAAAGTTAGAATTAACAGCAAAAACTGCCGACAAAAGTTCCATACTCGAACGTACAGACATGGGCGAAGTATCTTCACTTTCTATCTCTGTGGCTCCTACAATGTATCGCTTGGAATGAGGTGTCTGTGAAATTTTACACTCATCACAATAGGCCATATCCATCCCTTCACATCCGTTGCCGCGCGGCACAATATAGATCTTGTAGCGTGGATGCAAAATACGCGTCGGACGGCTAATGTCAATGTCTGTTGATTCTAACCAGTAGACTTCACCTCTGACACCACGCAGGTCATCAAAATGCTCTTTTGCCCCTAAGCCTCTGGCATCAAAAACCCAGTCGAAGCGTTCTTCTTTACCATTCACAGTCACCGTACCATTGGCAATGGTTTCCACCTCTGTGTTTTCTCTCCAGGTCACTTCGGCTGACCGGTCCAGATAATTACCTGAGAACATCATGAAACGCTGTGAATCTACATAGCCTTCATCTTTTATGAAGTATGCAGAACTATGCTGTTCTAAGTCTGATTCTAAACTGCCTAAAGATTCTCTATCAAGCATTTCAATCTCTTCTGCTTCTTTGACTTTATGTTTGAGTGTCCCTATAAAATGGTTCAACTCTGACATATCCTGAGGATGGGCAGTAATGACGGTACCATTAAGTTGATACCCGTCAAACAGTCCTATCTCTTTAAGTAGATCAGGCCAGAGTTGAATGGAACGTTTTCCATGCTCAAAAATGACCGATTCTGCTGTTTCCAGTTCTGCAAAAGGGGCTAACATGCCTGCTGCAGTAAAACCTGCGGCTTGTGTTCCTTCTTTTGAACCTTTTTCAAAGAGGGTCAAGGTGTGACCTTCTTTAAGAAGATTTAATGCCAAGACACGACCGACGAGTCCTGCACCTACGATGGCGATATTCATTTTTTGTCCTTATACAATATACATACTATAAAACTTTCGCTTCTGTAGGGTGTTGTCCCCTGACAACACCAAAAATACAATCGGCAAAATCATTGTAAATCATGCAAATAGTTATGTAGGGGTGCCCCTTGTGGGTACCCAAATCAAAAATCATTATTACATTGGGTGGGCAACCACAAGGGATTGCCCCTACGCGTTCTCTATCTTGTCCGCTTCCACGTACACTTCTGAACCCATCTCCTGAAATTTCAGAGACATTTCATCCATCCCCTGCTGCTTGGCTGTCTCCACATCTGTTTCAAGAGCATCTGCATACTCTCTTACCTCAGCGGAGATCTTCATAGAACAGAATTTTGGTCCACACATAGAACAGAAGTGTGCCACTTTAGCTGCTTCCATTGGCATGGTCTCATCATGGTATTCTCTGGCTCTGTCCGGGTCAAGACCGATGTTGAACTGGTCGACCCATCTGAACTCGAAACGTGCAAGGGACATAGCATCATCTCTTGCTCTTGCTCCCGGATGACCTTTGGCGATGTCTCCTGCATGTGCTGCGATCTTGTAGGTAATGAGTCCCTCTTTGACATCGTCTCTGTTTGGCAAACCTAAGTGCTCTTTTGGGGTCACGTAACAGAGCATGGCACAACCGTACCAGGCGATCATCGCTGCTCCGATCCCTGAGGTAAAGTGGTCATAGCCCGGAGCAATATCCGTCGTTAAGGGCCCGAGTGTATAGAATGGGGCTTCGTGACACCACTCAAGCTGCTTCTCCATATTTTCTTTGATCATATGCATCGGTACATGCCCCGGTCCTTCGATGAGTGTTTGGACATCATGTTTCCAGGCAATTTTGGTCAATCTTCCAAGCTCTTTAAGCTCTGCAAACTGTGCTTCATCGTTGGCATCAGCACCTGAACCCGGACGTAGACCGTCTCCGAGAGAGAAAGTCACATCGTAAGTTTTCATAATTTCACAAATGTCTTCAAAGTGTGTGTTGAGGAAGTTCTCCTGATGGTGGTGGATCATCCACTTCGCCATAATGGCACCACCACGAGAGACGATACCTGTCACACGCTTTGCCGTCATCGGTACATGGTGCAGAAGTAACCCTGCATGAATCGTAAAGTAATCTACTCCCTGCTCTGCCTGCTCAATGAGTGTATCTCTAAAGACTTCCCAAGTCAGGTCTTCAGCAATACCGTTCACCTTTTCAAGCGCCTGATAGATCGGTACTGTCCCGATAGGTACAGGAGAGTTACGCAAGATCCAGTCTCGGGTAGTGTGGATGTTCTTTCCTGTCGAGAGATCCATAACCGTATCGCCACCCCATCTGATAGACCATACCATCTTCTCAACCTCCTCGGCAATAGAGGATGTTGTTGCAGAGTTACCAATGTTGGCATTGACCTTCACCAAAAAGTTTCTACCGATGATCATCGGCTCTACTTCAGGGTGATTAATGTTACATGGAATCACCGCACGTCCTTCAGCCACCTCTTTTCTGACAAACTCCGGCGTGATCATTTCAGGCAGATTTGCTCCGAAGTTCTCTCCTTTAAGTCTGGCTTCTCTCTCTTCATCCTGAAGATACTCTTCTGTCATGGCAAGGTTCTGATTTTCACGCAGAGCAATAAACTCCATCTCCGGGGTGATGATCCCCTGTCTTGCATACCAGAGTTGAGAAACGTTTTTGCCTTTTCCATTTTCATCTTTTTTAGCTCTTAACGGTGTTCGCACCAAACCTTTAGCCCCCGCGGTAACAAAGTCAAGTTGTTCATCTGTTGAATAGCCATTATCTTCAGGCTCCATAATGCGCCCTTTATACGCTTCAACATCATTACGAGCAGCAATCCACTCTTTACGAATAGCAGGAATCCCCTGCCCTACATCAATATCAATGCTTGGGTCAGTATAAGGTCCTGAAGTATCGTAAACGCCCAGTGTGGTGTCGTTTGAGAGTGCGATCTCTCTTACGGGTACACGAATATCTTTATGGATATTCCCTTTAATGTAAACTTTGGTAGATGCCGGTAATGGCTCTCTTGTCAGTAACTCGTTTGAAGTGGTCAGTGTGTCTTTGAATGGTTTTGTCATCTGTTTTCCCTTAAAATATTATTTTTCATAAAATTTGTTTGGGAAGAGGAGTAAATAAGTAGAGTTAACGTGTTAAAAAATGTAACGCATTATCATATTAATTAAGTACAAGTCTCTTCCTTACGCCGGTATTGTCCGGTTCAAGTTCAGCGGGTAGGCTATTTGCAGCCTTCTCAGTTACATTGGTAACACCCCGAGAGGTTTGAAATGTCAATATAAACTAAATAAGATAAATCTACCCTTAATTAAAAACTTTTTATATATTTTAAAACTATCTTGGCTATAATTTCACATACCCTAGAGAAAGGAAAAGTGTTCATGTTACGTGGTTTCGCTAAAAATTATTTTACATTGTCAGCCATACTGGCCCACAGCGTCGCACACACACTGCAAAGCCAAACTACTTCTGCACAGACACTTTTCCGCCTTTCCAATGACAAAGAGTCTCTTGAAGAGGGGGATCCTCCGGATGAGTTACTGGAAGAATTTACTCTTCAAGCCACAAAACCCTGCCATTGTAACTGTTACTATAAACGTAAAACCCGTTTAGCTTTACTGCTGAACCATTACATTCCACGCTGCCCTTTCTACTGTACCTATTTTGCATTTCGCCGTACGGGTGTACATCCTCCACAACACCTTTTTTCATTTTAAATTACAATCAACATCTATTGAACCGGTACACTTTTGGTGCTGTGGGGACACAGCACCCTACAAATGCCCGGTTTTCATTATTTATATGAATAAAGGATACACACATGTCGAAAAATTACGTTATAGGATTTCCAAGAATTGGAGAGCAGAGAGAGTTAAAGAGAGCATTGGAAAAGTTTTGGTCACAAGAGAGTGACTTTTCAGAAGTAGAAATCATCGCTTCAGAATTGAAAGCAAAACATTGGTACTACCAAAAAGAAGCAGGCATAGACTTCATTTCTTCAAATGATTTTTCACTCTATGACAATATGTTAGACACAGCCATTATGTTAGGTGCCATTCCCAAACGTTTTGAAGGGCTTGAAAATGAGGCACTCTATTTTGCAATGGCAAGAGGGAACAAAGATGCTGTCGCCATGGAGATGACCAAATGGTTTAACAGCAACTACCACTACATTGTTCCTGAACTCTCAAAAGAGGATGATTTTACCCTTAACAGTAAAAAAGTCATTGAGGAATACAAGGAAGCAAAAGCCTTAGGCATAAAAACAAAGATCAACCTCATTGGGCCTATTACCTTTTTAGGACTCTCCAAACGTGTTGACAGAGGTGATTGTTATGAACTTTTTGGGAAGATATTGCCACTCTATGAAAGACTTTTAGAAGAGATAGCACAACTCGATGACGAGATCACTGTCCAGATAGATGAGCCGATCTTTGTGAAAGATGTAGAGACAAAGATCTTGAGTCTCATCAAACCCTGCTACGACAGACTTTGTCAAGTTTCAGACAAGGTAAACATTATTGTGAGCACTTACTTTGAACACGCGACAGAGGCAACAAAAGTCTTAGTCCATACACCAATCTGGGGTTTGGGTCTTGACTTTTTGTATGGGGAAAAGAACTTTGAGAGTTTAGAGATCATCGCCAAGAGCGGGAAAAAGCTTATTGCCGGTGTGCTAGACGGTAGAAATATTTGGAAAAATGACATTGAGACAACGCTCAACACCCTTGAACAGATCACTAAAGTTGTAAAAAAAGAGAACATCATCATTTCAAGCTCTTCCTCTCTGCTCCATACCCCTTTTACACTCAAGTATGAAGAGAAGATGGATCCTGAGATCAAGAACTGGCTCTCTTATGCTGTTGAGAAACTCGAAGAGATCAACCTCATTACGAAAGTATTTCATCAAGAAACATTGAGTTCAGTAGAAGAAAAAGCACTTGAAGCGAATAGACAGGCCAATGCTGGTAGAAAAAGTTCAACACGTATTCATGATGTTTCGGTACAAGAGAGAGTGCAAAATCTTAGCAAATTTGAAAGAGAGGGAGCGTATGAGGAGCGTATTGGCCTGCAGCATCAGGCACTCAAGTACAAAGCATTGACAACCACAACCATTGGTTCTTTTCCCCAAACGCCTGAAGTGAGAAAAGCCAGACGTGCATTTAAAAATGCTGTTATTTCTGAAGAAGCGTATAAAAATGAAATGTTTCACTACATAGATGACTGTGTTACCTTCCAGGAAGAATGCGGACTGGAAGTCCTGGTACACGGTGAACCTGAACGTAACGATATGGTCGAGTACTTCGGTGAACAGCTTCAGGGCTATGGATTCAGCCAGAACGGCTGGGTGCAGAGTTATGGAAGCCGCTGCGTCAAGCCACCATTCATCTACGGAGACATTTCCCGACCAAAAGCGATGACCGTTGAGTGGACCAGCTATGCACAGAGCAGAACAAAGAAGATTATGAAGGGGATGTTAACAGGTCCTGTGACCATATTGAATTGGTCTTTTGTCCGTGACGATTTAGAGCGATCAGAAGTAAGTAAACAAATTGCGATAGCCATTTGTGATGAAGTTGATGATCTTCAAAATGCGGGCATTAAAATCATACAGGTAGATGAAGCTGCCTTTAAAGAGGGGTATCCATTAAGAATAACAAACATTCCAACTTATGAAGCCTGGGCGGTCAGAGACTTTAAGATTGCTGTGAGTTCAGCCGGGAAAGAGACACAGATACACACCCACATGTGTTACTCAGAGTTCAATGACATCATTAGAACCATTGAAGCCATGGATGCCGATGTGATCTCCATTGAGACAGCACGTTCAGGGAATGAGCTACTGAAGATCTTTGCAGAGGTAGGCTACAGACAGGAGGTTGGGCCGGGGGTCTATGACATTCACTCGCCACGTATCCCCAGTGTCGAAGAGATGGTCGTGCAGATCAGAAAACTGCTTGAAGTCCTGCCTCAGGAGCAACTCTGGATCAATCCCGACTGCGGACTGAAAACACG
>JALSUP010000119.1 GCA_027071315.1 Sulfurovum sp. | reverse complement strand
AATACAGAGAATTTTATGACAATGTTAAGCAATAGTCCTCAAAGGGTTTCTAACTATTTTAAGCATGAAAAAATTGCTTATGCGGCGGTATCTTGATTTGACTGTTTAGTTAGTGCCGTAATATTTTCCTTGAGTTGTTCTTTAAAGAGCCAGATCGTTTTTTCATCAGGAACGTTATCTCCTATCTGCAGACCAAGGAATTGCATGAAAGAGAGTCTATCTTTGATCTGGAACTCTGTCTGCTCATCGGAAAGATTATAGTATTTCTGGAGGATCAGTATCTTGAACATCATCAGCCTGTCATAAGGTGGTCTGCCGCCTGGTGCTTTGGGTTCTACATACAATGCTTCTTCTATAGGATTACGGAACATCTCCCAGTCAATCATCTCATCAAGTCTGTTCAACGGTGGTTGGTGGGCATTGATCTTTTCAAGTTGTTCTTCGTAGGCAAACAGTCCTGGCATCTGTCTTTTCCTTTTTTCTCTATATGATTATCTATTTTACCATATTGATGGTTTTGCTTGGGTTTTTAGAGGTGCCCTGATATAATTCTTAAAGGATACCCATGGAATACAAGATATCTGAACTGGTACACAAAACAAAAATACCCAAGTCGACGATCCTCTACTATATCAAAGAGGGTCTGTTGCCCGAAGCAAAGAAGATCAAGTCCAATGTGCACCGTTACAGCGATGAGCATATCGAACGCATACACTACATTACCTATATGAAAAAACATTTCGGAAGCAGTAATGAGCATCTTAAAGATATATTGCAAAACCAAAACAGCTCTTTTTCAACATCATCAAGTATGATCACACCGCTGATGAATACACTCAGTGCCATTCCCTCAGAAACCGAGCACTACAGCAAAGAGGCGTTCATAAAGAGATTCAATGTAGACAGAGCACTCCTTGAAGCACTTCTCAAAGATGAGATACTCATTCCCCTGGGTGAGGATGATTTTACGCAAAAAGAGGCCTCTATTATGCAGTTGGTCACCTATTTCAAGGAAGTCGGCATAGAGTATGACATACTTAAACTCTATGTCTTTCATGCCAAAGCACTCAGTATGCTTGAACATCAAATGCAAACACAGCTCTGTGATCTGCGCAATGACGAGAACTTTTCTACCTTGTGGAAGATCGTTTTTGAAACACTCTTTAATGCAAAAACATATATCTTCAACAGGCAGACATACAAAACATTCTTTCAGACACTTAAAAATGAGATCGTAACCTAACTCTAAGATACTGGCGATACAATAACGTTAAGTTCAACTTAACATTAAGAGAACTCCAAATAAAAGGATCAAAGAATGAAAAAACATATTGCTGCACTAACGCTTGTTGTACTTGGGAGTATGCTAACACCCACGTTTTCCATGGCAGATACCAAAAAAGGTCACAGAGTCTATAAAAAGAAACTGCATAAAAAGTGTAAATTTCCCGGTTCTATTTTTGCAAGAAAACACACACAGGCAGAGTGGGAGAAGATCAATGACAAAGGCCTGTTTAAAGAAGAGACGGCCAAAATATGCCCTCAGCTTGACCCTACAAAGCTTAATGACAAACAGTGGCATGACCTGTATGATTTTACCTATAAATTTGCAGTAGGCGGTGTTGTACCAAACGGGTGTGACCCCAAGTAAAGGCTTTATTATCGCACAAAGTGAGTTTTTTGAAGCAGATTTTATTTTTGGACATGAAAAAGTTTAGCATAAATATTTTTCTTTTACATAGTGCAAAGCTTCCTCTCTGTTTGAAAGCCGCCCTTCAAGCTGTGCTTCATACACGGCATCCAGGATCTCTGCAAATACCGGAGAGGGTTGCAAGCCCAAAGCGATCAGGTCTCTTCCCTGCAGCAGATTATCCAGAGGCTTCTTTTTTACCTTCAACTCGGCCGCTCTCTTAAGAAGCCACTCCCCCGCTTCATACCTGCCACTTTTTGCTTCCTCCGTCGTTCGCCCCAGAAAATCCGCCTTTGCCACCATGACCAGCGTTTCAAGGTTCACTTTTGTCGCCAGTCTGCGAATTGCTGCAGACTTTGCCCCTCCTGCATAAAACTGCGAAGGCTTGAGATGATGTTCGACCAAAGGAAGCAGACTCTCGATAAAGTCATGTTCATCCGTCAGTCTGTACATAAATGTGCTGGTCGGTACCATACCCGCTTTTTCATGCCCGATCGCACGGATCCGGAAAGCGTTGCGCGCTGAGCGTTGAGTATTGAGAAGTTCTTGCTCTGATCTCTGCCATGCAACAGATCGTCCGTCTTCAAATTCAAACGTCGTCGTCAGAGCCTTCCCAAAGTCATGACACAAAACAGCAAACAATAGCTTCAGCTTTTGCTTCTCACTCCTACCTCCTACCTCCTCACTCCTCACTAATACTGCCATTGCATCTACACTCATCAATGTATGGACCCACACATCGCCCTCTGGATGCCACCTGGGGTCTTGCGGTACGCTTATAAGTGCTTCAAGCTCTTTATAATATTTTAAAATATTAAGTTCTCGCATCAATGCGAACCCCTCTGAGGGTCTCTCTGCTTTCAATAGCATCTTCTTCCACTCGACATAGACACGCTCTTTAGGCAACTCTTCAAGCATACCCTCTGCTACCATTTGCCGGCACAACGCTTTTGTCTCTTCAGCCAGAGTAAAGCCGAAACGTGCAGAAAATTGTACTGCCCGGTAGACACGAAGAGGGTCTTCCACAAAAGAGACATCATCAATATGCCGTAAGACTTTCTCCTTGATGTCTCTTTGTGCATTAAAGGGGTCTAGAAAGCGTTTTTCTTCTATGTCGTAACCCATGGCATTCACAGTGAAGTCTCGGCGCTTAGCAGCCGTTCTGAAGTCCATTTGACCATCAACCTTGACTTCAAAGCCTTTATGCCCCCTGCCCACCTTCGATTCCAAACGGGGAAAAGAGAAGTCGTACGCCTCATGTTCATATACGAACTTCAAGACACCAAAGCTTTTTCCCACAAGGTTGACTGAACCAAACTCAGACAATACAACTTCAAGTGCTTCCAGACTCTCCAAACCATACACTTCGATGTCATAATCTTTAATGGGAAGTTTCAAAAAGTGGTCACGTACCGAACCACCCACGACCACGGCTTTGGCATTGACACTGTTGAGTCTGTGGGAGATACGTCTCAGTATTTCAGGAAGCTGCATAGGTTCTAAAACTTATCTTCCGTAATACGAAATGAGACTGGCTTTCCCCAGCGTATGCGCATTGATCATAAAGCCTGCCACAGGAGTATTGGTCTCAGCTTTGAGGTCGAGTTTCTCCACATCGAGTGCATAGACGGTAATGACATAGCGGTGCGGCTTGTCACCTTTGGGAGGACAGGCACCGCCAAAACCGGCCGTACCGTAATCGTTCACTACCTCAAGCGCCCCTTTTGGCATGTCTTTCCCCGAAGCACCCGAAGCAAGTTTCGTTACCGCAGCAGGAATGTTCACCACCACCCAGTGCCACCATCCGCTTCCCGTAGGTGCATCGGGGTCATAAACGGTAAGCGCAAAACTCTTGGTACCTTTTGGCGCCTCTTTCCAGCTCAACTCAGGAGAAATATTCTGACCGTTACAGCCAAAACCATTGAACTCTTGTGTTTTACTCAATTGACCACCGAGGTCGGTACTTGTCAGTGTAAAGTTCCCGGCCGTAGCTAAACTTAGTGTAACTGCTAACGTGGTTATCCATTTTTTCATCTTTAATTCCTCATCATCATAAGCTGTATTATATCACGTCTTGATCAGTGAATACTCAACGTATCCATTGATCTCTCAACGATCCTGCCGTTGTTGACTTCGACAATACGCTCTGCGATCTCTTGGGCTTCCTCTTTATTGTGCGTGACATAGACCAGAGTAAAGCCCAACTTCTCCTGCAAGGCAACGATCTCTTTTCGTAAACGCTGATTGAGTGCTTCATCCAGACTCGAAAGGGGTTCGTCCATGAGTACAACTTTGGGAGAGAGCACAAGCGCACGTGCCAGCGCAACTCTCTGCTGCTCTCCTCCCGAGAGTGCTTCGACACTTTTGTTCTCATAACCGGGAAGTCCGACTAGTACCAAAAATGACCTGACTTTTTCTTCTCTCTCTTTTGCAGGAATCTTATGCATCTTCAGGCCGAAGGCAATATTCTCTCCCACTGACATATGGGGCCAGAGTGCAAGGTCTTGAAAAACCATGGTCACATTTCGCTGATACGGCGGGACGATGACCCTGCCCTCTTTGCTGACAAGCTTCGCGTCTATTTCTATCTCTCCGCTGCCGGGTGCCATGAATCCTGCTATGAGTCTCAAGATCGTTGTTTTCCCGGAGCCGGAACCACCCAGCAGCACAAGCCGTTCTCCTGCTTTGACATCAAGGTCTATGGCATCTAAAATATTTTTATTCTCATAAGAAAAAGAGAGTTTCTTCAGTCTGATCATACGGTTCTTCTCCTACTCAATATAAAAAATGGTACGACAATAGAAAGCACCATCACCGCACAAAGCGAAGCGATCATCTCCGGCTTACCGTTGGCCATCTGTGTCACGATGTACACCGGCAGTGTCTCATAGCCCGGCGGGTAGACCAGCATCGTGATGGTACTCTCCCGAAAGGTGAATATGAAACTCACGGCAAAGACAGCTATGAGTGTCTTTTTTGACTGCGGTAAAAGAATATAGCGCAGCACGTCAAACCAGTTCGCCCCGGACATCTCCGCCGCTTCTGTCATGGAAGCAGGTACCTGAAGCAGTCTGTGCTGGCTCATTTTTGTTGCCACTGCCAGATACTTTGCCACATAACCAAAAATGAGCACCAGCGCCGAAGCATAGACCATGTCGAGCATTGGTCTGTTCCAGAGTAGTATCAGCCCGATGGCCAGCACTGTTGCCGGAAGTGTCAGCAAAAAAACAATGCTGGCATCGAAGAAGCGCCAGTACGGTATGACTCTGTAGGCAATGATATAGGCAGTCAAAAATCCAAACACGGTCAACAGAGCCGCTCCGCTGAAACTGTAGAGAAAGCTGTGCAGAAGGGGTATCCATGCTTTGGAAAAGGCAGCAGCGAGTGTTGCCAGGTCAGGGATACGTAAAAAGAGGGAAAGGAGTGGGAGGATGACGATCAGCAGTGTAACAAGTCCAAGCAAAAGTACCAAAAAGATCTGATGTTTTTTCTGAAGTCTCATGACATTGATACGTCCAGGTTCCTTGAGTTTAAAGAGCTTTTTAGCCACGAACACCCTTTCTACCGTTAACACTGCCAAGGCAACAAGGAGCATTGGCAATGCCAGTATCAGTGCCGCTTTAAAATCATAAAAAGCGGAGAAACGGACAAAACTCTCCAAAGGAAACACACGATACCGCAGAACATTCGCCACGCTGTACTCTCCGAAGGTCAGTATGAAGACCAGCAAAAAAGAGAGTACCAGTGCCGGCATGATCAACGGCAGGGTCACAGACCTCAGCACCGCAATGTTGTTCGTATACAGGCTGGCTGCATCTTCCAGGTTGGGTGCAACCTGCTTTAAAAAGACCATACTCAATACGATGGGAATGGGCAGATAGACAGAAAAGAGTGTCCAGGCTGTTCCTCCAAAGCCAAAAAGCAGAGAAGAGACAGCACTGTTCACACCCACAATGTCTATCCACCCCAGTGCGATGATATATGGAGGGATCAGCAGTGGAACGATCAACAGGGAGAGAAAGAAGCGGGAAGCAGTAAAATCGGTCTTGGCAAAAAGTACTCCCAGAAGTGCACCGAAAAATGTTGTAGACAAAGCAACCACAGTACTCAGAAGTATGCTGTTGAAAAAACTTTCAGATACCTCTTTTTCGGAAAAGAGCGTTTTTACTGTAGCCATATCCAACCCAGTGAACGCATTCCAAACCATCACAATGATCGGCAGCAGACCGATAAGAAGGAAGAGAAGAAAGACGCCCGAGGCGAATGTCCGGCGTTGCATAGCTACTTAGCCAGCCAGGACTTGAGGTAAGGCTGTATTTTGATCAGCTCGTCAGCCACTTTGGCATAATCGACCGACATCACTTTGATCTCTGAAATCGCTTTGAGTTCCTTGGGCATCTTCACACCCTTATGCAAGGGTATCTGTGCACAGTCGGCAAAGGCCAGCATCTCTTCTGTTTGAGGACTCAATAGAAAGTCTATCAGCTTTTTGGCAGCTTCGGGATGTTTGGCATGCGCCATCAGCATGACAGTATTGGGTACCACAAACACACCCAGTTCACCCTCTTTCTGATCAGGATAGACCAGTGTTACCGGGTCATGCTGCTTAAGACGGCTCACAGCATCGTCACTGTCCACCAAAGAAAAATCATACTTCCCTGATGCGACCAGGTCAGCACTCTCTCCGTTACTGGTAGCGATGCCCACCTGCTCTGCTTTCATCTGCTCCAGAAATGCTTTGGTCTTGGCATCACCCAAAAGGGTAAAAAGTGCCGCTATGTGTGAAGTGGTTGTCCCGAAAAGCGGATTGGCAATGACCCCTTTTGATCTGAAGTCAGCTTGGGCATAGTCAAAAACTGAAGTGGGTACAAGCGTTGCTTTCTCATTGACAATAAAAAGCCGTATCCTCGCAGAAAACCCTGTCCAGAAATGCTCTTTTTGTTTAAAGGTCTCTGCTATACCCTTAGCATTGGGGCTTTCATAAGGTGCCAAAATACCTTTTTTACGAAGCACTTCTGCCCGTATGGGTTCATTCGCCCAATAGACATCCGCCTGAGGATTGTTCTTCTCGGCGATCAAACGGTTCATCACACCTGTACTTTTGGACTCTTCGCTGTCATACACTGCATTGACCATGATGCCTGTCTGCTTTTCAAATGCTTTTAATACCGGCTCGGAAAAGACCTGATCTTCAGAGACATACACCGTCACAGACTGGGTATCTTTCTCTTTGGAACAGGAGACAAATATGAGGGATGCAAGTAAAAGAGGGAAAAGTTTCATCACTCTTTCCCTTTGACACTGAAGTCATCAAAAGAGGTAGCGGCATCGGCTTTTGTCCAAACCCCTACACCGCCGCTTTGCTGTATGGCAGAATTCTCACAGTCCAACAACTTCTGTCCATCCAGATAACCTTCAAAATGACTCCCCTGCTGAACAATTTTCATTCCATGCCAACCCCTGTCAAGATGTACATTCGCAGAGCACAACTCCCGACGCTGACCTTTTATGACCGAGTAAAAACGGAAATTGTCTTCAAGCGGGTTAAATCTGACAACATAATAATTCTCTTTGTCCTGCACCCGCCACATAATGCCACCGCCCTGGTCTATGTTTCCGCTGTTCGCCTTGAACTGTACGGCTATTTCACCATCTTTGAATAATACTGCATGCGTATAACAGAGATTAAAAGGACCGCCGTATCCCTCTTTGAATGCACTCAGAGCTAAAACTTTTTTCCCACGGGAACGATCACTTGTTTCAATGACTTTCCAGACCGCTATTGTCTGTCCTGCCCGTGTCGCTTCACTTTTCCATGCTTTGGGAAGCTGCCCTGCAGTGACTGTCTCAAAATTCTCTTCTAACACAGCACTGTAAGAAAATGTTGAAATACCTGCCAAAACAGAAGTGAAAAAGAAAAAATGTTTGATCTGTTCATTCATAAAAAAGCTCCTCACTTTCAAGTGTCCAATTATAGCACGTTTTGATCTTCCGCTTCATACCCCGCTCTCAAAGATTTCATCAGCGCCAAAGTCTCTAGGTCAAGCTTCTCTCCACGTGCCTCAAGATGTTCACAGATCATTTCAAAACGCTCCGCTGTCACATGCTGCCCGAACTTGAACTTGGCAGACATTTCAACGGGTACGATCTTAAGGACTGCTGTTGCTTTCAACATAGTATCATATTCATCAATATGAAATGGTTTATACTTTCCTTCTGGCTGGAGTTTCTGCATCAGCGCTTCGAACATGGCGGCTTTCTCTTCCCTGCTTTCAACCACTTCCACCACACCATCCACAATGATCGACTTGAAGAATTGCGTTGCCGGACAGGCCAGACCGTCATTGCTACTGAAGTAGGAAGGTATCAGAGAATAGTTCTCGACCACAGAGAAAGAGACATTCATATTTTTTGATATCATAGACATCTTTCGCCCCTTCTGTGCCCCATGGAAATAGATATTCCCATCAAGTTCCACAAAGTTCACTGGAACAGAGTAAGGTTTATTGTCTGTACAGAGTGCCAGGGTACCATACTCTGCTCTTTCCAGCATATTTCGGATGATCACTTCATCGGTGATCTCAAATATCTGTTTCATTGTAATGCCCTTTTCAATACTTTCATTTCACTCTCTTCCATACCCACTATCACACTCTCCTCTATCATTTCCCGAAGCAGTACTTCATCCAAAACATCACTCGCCTTCACGTACAAATGCCGGACGATCTTCCCACTTCCCTGCAAGATCGGATACTTCTCCTGAAGTTTTGAACCTTTACCAAAAGCCAGAACCAGAACATCTCCCTTGCCCCGCATCATCACAACAACTCCATACGCATTCCGGTAAGAAGTTTGCTTAGCATTTTTAAGCTCTTTCATCTGCTTGTAGGAGAGCAGTATTTTTCGTATGTCTTTAAAATGTACACGGTGTTCACCTTGCATATCAATATCGTACTGAAGCACCGCTAACCTTTTCATATTTATAAATATAACCTATCATCACACCAAAGTTCAATATTTTTTGCATCTATCCATAAACCACATCTTCAACGTCACTCATCTTCGTAGCCTTAATGAACACCACATCATCCCCAAGTGCATCAAAGTGTGCCAAACTACAGTCTATCTTCGCTTGTTCTGCCGGACGTAAGGCATCCGTAAAGAGTGAGCTTTTTGTCTCAACGACAAAGTAAAGTCTCTCGACACCCTCTTTTTCTATCACCACTGCCCAATCGGGGTTATAGCTACCCAAAGGTGTGTCAATTTTAAAGAAGCTTGGCAGTTTGGCATAGACTTTTACGCTGCTGTTGTTTTCAAATGATATAGCAAAGTTTTTCTCTACATCTGAGTCATACACTACATAGTCATAAACGCCTTTTGCACTTTCTTGGAGGTTCTGGTTCAGGTAGCCTGCCAACTCTTGATCTTCAAATATCTCTTGTGCGTAGTAGCTGTCATCCCCTATCTTCTCATATTTGATACCGTCTACCACGAAGTGTCTCATAGTTCTCTGTATCATACCCATGGCTTGTTCTATAAACTTTTGTGGGTTGTTTTTAAACTGCTCCAGTTTTCCACTTTTAGTCAATATCTCTACGATGGTTCGACGGGTTAGATTTGTTTCGTTCTGAAGGTATGTAACGATATCCGGCAGCTCAAAGTCTTTGGGGTCATACACAAAGCTTGACTCCTCCACCACATCTGCACCTACACCACCCTGGCTTATCTCAATGCCAGCTTTGCTGTACTGAAATCTTGACTTCCCTACCACAAGATGATCACGTATCTCTTTGGCACAAGCTTCTACAAGTGCTGCTTCATCAAATTTCACTCTGTAGGTTGTTTTGTATTTGATCCTGTTCCATAGTTCTGTAAACTCTTCGCTCAGATAGACTTCTTTGTTTAGTGTCACAACTCTTCTGTTGCTTGCATCTTTAATGTTGAGATTTCCTGCTACTTTTTTGAGTAGCGATATAATCTGTGGAGAAACTGCTTCGTATCCATCCGGTAGAGTCACAGTATTAGCTTTTAAATCCATTTTTAGACTATCTTGCACCTTTCCTTTGTTATCTATATATTTTTGTTCATACAGGTGTTTCCATAGTCCTTCTGATTTATCCACGCCAAGATAAGCTTCTTCTCCATTCTCGTCAGGTGTTACAATATTTGCAAAGGTATGCTCTTCTATGAGTCCGAACTTGATACCTGTATCTTCTTCTATCTCTTTTTGGAGTTGCTTGGCAAACTCTTCATAAGATTCATTTGCCATCACGGTAAGCGTATTGACGTCAAAGCCAAAGACGCGTTCTCCTTCCTGGTTCACACAGAGCCTTAACCCACGCCCGATCTCCTGTCGTTTTTTGATGACTGAGTTACTTTCATTGAGCGTACAGATCTGAAAGATGTTAGGGTTGTCCCATCCCTCTCTCAATGCCGAGTGAGAGAAGATAAATTTTAGTTTATTATCCAGTCCTAGCTAGCAACTTCTCTTTCTCTTTCATGATGAGACTGTAAGTGTCTTCATCATCCTGAGTCTTACCACTGGTGTCTTTTACTTTCCCCTTCTTGTCTATGGAGAAGTATCCATTGTGCACCTTTTCTGCAATAGTATCTATATCAACATCTTCAAAGAGTGTTCTGTATTTTGGCTTACGGATAAGATTATTGTACTCCTCTTCAAAAATCAATGCATACTTGCCTTGCTGAGCGTTCCCCTCTTCATCATACCAACGGTAGTTAGCCACCTTGTCTATAAAAAAGAGACTCAATACTTTGATGCCTTTTTTAGTAAGCCTAAGCTCCTTCTCCAAATGCTCTTCTATGGTCTTTCGTATCTGAAGCCGTTTTCTCTCATCTTCATCTACACCACCGATGGCTTGCCCCAGCTCCAATATGTCAGGCTTGGAAGTAAAGTCTATATACTCCGCACCCTCTTCACAGTAGATGTCATTGATGATATACCCACTGTAAATATTTCGTCCGCCTGAACGGTCAAAAAGATCATCACTCTGCTTCACCGTAAGTTTTTTACGCGAAACAGAACCACCCTTCATCACATCTATCTCTACTTTTGCAGTGATAGGGCTTTTTTTATTGTCAACAGAGAGCAGTTTGATGTAGGCTTTGTTGTTACCGTCCTCCACTTTGAACTCTGCCACTTCTATCTGCTTGACCAGTTGCTTATTGTAGGCATCTACGGGGTCAAGTTTATAGACCATGTGATGCTTTTCTCTGTGTGTTGCAGAGTAGCGAATAGTACAGAGCGGATTGAGCGACTCTATAGCTTCTTTGGACTTCGATGTGGTATCGACACTTTGCGGTTCATCGATGATGACAATGGGGTTGGTAGACTGTATGAACTCTATGGGTCTGTAACCGCTTAGTTTGTCATTAGTTCGGTGGATGATGTTTGCTTTGGTCTCTTTGCTTGGGTCAGAAAAACTTCTACGAAATGCATCGATGTTGATGACCATAATCTGTATGTAGTCATTGGTCGCAAAACTTCTTACCTGCTCCAGGTTGGCGGAGTTGTAAGTGAAATAGTCATACGGTGTATTTTGAAACGCTGCTTTAAAGTGGGCTTCGGTGATCTCAAGGGTTTTATTGACTCCTTCTTTAATGGCGATGGACGGTACAACAATGATGAACTTGGTAAAACCATACTGCTTGTGCATCTCAAAAATACTCTTGAGGTACACATAAGTCTTTCCTGTCCCTGTTTCCATCTCAACGGTAAAGTCTTTACTGAGTTTATTGTTTGCAGATAACTTAGACTGCTTCAGTCCATTTTGAAGCTGAATACTATTGAGATTTTCCACTATTTCATCATCTAAAAGGTGCAGTTTATTGCCATACCCCAGTTCCGTTTCGTTATTGTAAAGTCCATTGTTATCAAAAGAAGGTACGGAAAAGTTGCTAGTACATACCTCTTGACCCTCGAAAATGTCTGTTACGGACTTGATGGCTTCCTGCTGATACTCCAGGTTTGGGTCAAATTGTATTTTCATACCTTACCCTTTGTAATATATTTTTGATTTGGGCTATTTGGTTTATCCGGTATGGTCAAACTAAGCACTCCTTTTTCAATCAGAGGTTTCAAAATATGTGATCTAAAATGTTCCCTATGTTTTAAGCCTATATGATCCATGATCTCCTGAGTACTTTTAGGTTCACGACAAAAAGATATAACAGCTTGCTCGGTAGCTTGCTCGGTAGCTTGCTCGGTAGCTTGCTCGGTAGCTTGCTCGGTAGCTTGCTCGGTGACTCCGGGCGTACTTTTCAACGGTACAATGATTTTAAATACATCCTCTTCAATAAACTTGGGATCACTCCCTCCATAAAGCTTTGAATACTTATAGAGGTTTCGCACACCACTTCCCAATTCATCTGCATAGTCAATCTCTTTAAAAAGCTTTGCAATAATCGGATTTTTTGGATACGGTGCAAAATTATTTGGATCTATAAAACCAAAACCATGTGGTCTGTTCGCATTTTCAAAGGTGACATTATCTACACCTATAATCATCTTGGCAACATATGCATTACTATACTCACGATGTATAAGTATGTTGGCTACAGCTTCTCGAAAGATTTTATCACGCAGGCTTACCCTCAAATCACCTTCCTGGTAAAAAGGATCATTCAAATGTTTGACCACAAATGCCATGAGCCGCTCATAACTCTCTAACAAATTTGTACGTATATCATCTCTATCGTCATATCGATCTAGATTTTCACAGCGTAAAATCGCATCCGTTCGATGATGAGGCAACACACTTATGATCATCTCATCCTTTCCAAAAAGAAGTATGGCTGCAAGTGTGAGTCCTTCGTTTCCTGTCTGTACATCTCTTTTGTAAAGTCCTGCACTTTTAAGAAGTGTCATATCATCCATCTCTCTCCAGGGATGCTCTCTTTTGACTCTTGCACGTACTTTGTCTATGAGTTCCAGCCGCAAATCATCCAAAGTTGCATAAGGGAAGATCTTGTTTTCACTATAACTGTTTTGTTTTCTCAAATAAAGATTTCCAACCTGATCTGTTTGTCCGGTAATATTGAAGTCACCATCTCCATTTCGGTCAAATATCTTTGTGCCAATACTATGCACCGACGAACTCTCGGGTACAAAAACATAAATGATCTTTTTCTTCTCTATTTCTATGACCTCCGCAGTAAGATAAAAAGGGGGATTTAGTTTTTGAGGGTTATTAATAGCTGTAAGAAAATCTTGCCTTAGTGTTTCAGCCTTGTCTACATCTACACCACAGATGCTACCATCATCACGCACACCCAAAAAAAGGTGTCCACCATGACGGTTAAGCATAGCACAAACACTCTCATAAACATCTCGATTGAGTTTGGTTCGAGACTCTTTAAATTCAATATTGATCCCCTCACCTTTTGCGATGATGGCTAAAATGTTCTCTTTGGTCATACTTTAACCTTTGCTATTTTATAGTTTCTAAAGATGTTCAACCCTGCTTGCATTTTAAAGTGGTCGAATTCGACCACTTTAAAATCACTGTTATACATTTTCTCCCAAGTACCTATAAACTCAAGTGTTCCTCTGTTTCTGATCCAATTCTTTATGACATCTGCTGCTCTCTGTTCACCCTCTTTGCTGTTAGCTATGTCGGTCAATGAGATATAGTCTTCTTCATTATTTTTAACAATGGTTATGTTGGTATCTAAGACTTTAATTTTTGCCACAGTCCCCTCCTTGACTCCAATTTAATTGTGAATGCAGTGTGTTCACAATTGGAAACATCTTGTAAAAATATGCTCTTTCATCGTCTAAAAGGTGTAGTTTATTACCATAGCCCAGTTCTGTTTCATTGTTATAGAGTCCATTGTTGTCAAAAGAAGGCACAGAGAAGTTGCTGGTACAGACTTCCTGCCCTTCAAAGATGTCCGTAACGGACTTGATGGCTTCCTGCTGGTAGTCTAGGTTTGGGTCAAATTGTATTTTCATGGCTTCTCCAACTCTTCAATCTCTTTGTGCAACTCTTCGATTAATTCTTTTTCACTTGGTAGGTAGAGTTGATATTTACTTGCCAATATTGTTTTGTTGTCTTCAGGAAGTGTAAATTTGACGACGGTATCATTTTTATCTGCACACAGTAGTATCCCAATAGTTGGATTCTCAAACTCTTCTTTTTCTACTCTGTCATAATAGTTGACATACATTTGCAATTGTCCAACATCCTGATGAGTAAGTTTATGTGTTTTGATTTCAAAAATGACAAAACATTGCAATAATCTATTATAAAAGACCAAGTCTACAAAAAAGTCATCACCCTCTATATGCAGTCTTTTCTGTCTTGATACAAATGAAAATCCATTACCAAGTTCAAGTAAGAATGTTTGCAGATTACTGATGATGGCTTGCTCTAGATCTTTTTCATAATAGTTACTTTTTTGTTTCAGTCCTAAAAACTCCAAAACCATGGGGTCTTTAATAATCTCTTTGGCATCTTGAGGTATCTTCTCGGCTCTTGCAACTTCTAAAACAGATTTTTTATCATTGCTGAGTAGCAATCTCTCAAAAAGTGATGCATTTATCTGCCTCTCCAACTCTCTGCTACTCCAACTGTTCTTGATAGATTCAGCGATATAAAACTCTCTTTTATCCTCGCTATTGATGCGTATAAGTAATTTATATTGTGTCCAGTTCAATTGCGAACGCAGTGCGTTCGTATTTGGAAAAACCCCATAAAACTGCCTCATTAACTCCAACTGTCTCACGGAATACCCACTTCCATAAAGTGGTTCTAACTCGCTTGAGAGGTTTCTAATAAGCTGCTTACCATACTCAGCTCTTTCTTCTCCACTCTGCTCTTCTTCGACAATTCTCTGCCCTATACTCCAGTAAAGACGAACTCTTTCAAAATCAACAGCCTTGACTGCCTTATCTCTCGCTGACAGAATGAGTTGCTGTATCTCTTTGGTTAGGGTTTGTGTTTTTTGTATTCTTTTACTTAGCATACTTTATTCCTTCAAAGATGTCCGTTACCGACTTAATGGCTTCTTGTTGGTATTCTAGGTTTGGGTCAAATTGTATCTTCATTCTTTATCCCCTCTCAAATAGATCATCAATATTATCTCCATAACTTGCTGTTTCATCACGAAAACTAGAGATACTTACATAATCAAGTCTCTTTATATACGAATTAATAAGCGACTCTTCAATATTTGATATATTAAAATTATCTTGAACTGCAGACTCATCTATATAAATCTCATCTGTTTTTTTTAATTTGCTAACATGTTCCATCAAGCACTCATCCATATATTCACTTATTTTTCGCCTATCCAATAAATATACATTACCATCATCCCATTCAAATTCAAATTCATCAACATCAATATTTGATATATCATTGTCAAGCTCATATTCCAAATACTGATATATTAGGGCTTCCAAGGGTTCTGTAACATCTTTATTTTTAATGTTCACAACATCTACAAACATGATAATACTGTTTACATATTCTATCTCTTCATTGACCTTCTTTATTAAAGATATTAAAAACTCATAGTTTTCAAGATGCAAGACTTCTGTTTTTATTAGAGGTACGAGTACATCAAAAAATTCTTTAACAAAAGAGAACTCAGCGCATTCATAAGGCTGATTAATAAGCTTATTAAAAAGCCTTATCTTTTTCAATTCATTATCATTAAAGTCTTTTAAACTATTAGCATCAAGCAAGCTAAATAAAAATATTGCATAATCAATATTCTCCTTATTATCTTTAATCTCAAAGTTTTCATATAAATGAATAATTATCTTGTCGGTAAGCTGTTTCGAAATTATTGCAGATGCACTCATATTCCCTAAAACTTTCAAAGATTCAAGTGTTTGAAGAGACACAAAAGATTGAATAAGTTTTTGCTCATTATTTTTGTATCGGTTAATAATAAAGTCTGCAATAGAAGGATTAAAAAGTGAATATTCAATAGTTTTTTTATAGGTCTTAGTTCGATTTAAAAAATATTTGACAGCGGATTGAACAACACTCTCAAAATCTTTCGAAGAATGAGAAGGGTTATGCAGCTTTATGCGTTGATTTATTGTCTCATAAGATTTTATAAGCTCTTTTTCTTCTATTTTTCCCCCATTAAGAACAACCAAAACAATAATGTTTCTAATATATTCATCACTTTGACGGTCGAATGTATTTTTCCAAATATCTGATGGATTATCTAGCCTTTCCTTGATAAATTGCCAATATTGAGACGAAGTTGTATTGCTAATTCTGTCTACATCTGTTATAAACTCAATAAGTCTAGGGTTAAAACTTCGATGCCTAATTATTTCTAAATATCGTTTATCTTTATACAGTGCATCAACATACCTTTCATCCAATTCACTATGCCAAATATGATTATAGAGTATCATTGCTTTTTCAATTTCAGAAAGGGTGTCGACCTTAATAATAAATTCATCTTTATCAATTTTGCTACTTACAAAAGTATCACTGAGCAATAGACTCTGATTGAATATATTTGTCCTGCTTGTTAGAATAAATCTTTTATTTTTATTTTTTTTGATTCTATTAATAAATTTGACGGTATGTGAGTCTTGATGAAACTCCAGTGCCTCTAGGTAGTTGCTTCCTAAAAAATCATCAAAATAAAACAACTGTTTTTTATCTGTATCAAAAATACCTTCCGCCTCATGCAAAGAATTTTCAATAACACAAAACTCATACCCTTGCTCAACATACTTTAATGACAAATGCTCAGCCAAAGTAGTTTTACCTATACCAGGCTCTCCTGCAATGATAATAACATGTGAAGTATCTAATTTCTTTAGAGCTTTTTGATGGTTTTCTGTCATCACATATTTTTTTACTTTATCTTCAATCTCTTCCAGCAAGAACTCACTTCGGCCCTTTATAGCATTGTTAAATATTCTTTTTAAAACCGTAGTACTACTAATCCATAATTTATAATACTTTTCTTCAATATCAGAATTGTTTTTCAGCAGATCATTTAAATCTTCTTGGCCATATATATTATTTTCATTTCGAATATATGGATCAAAAATTTCTTTAATTTCTTGTTTATCTTTACGCGACAAAGGAAGTGAAGCTATAAAATAATATTTTTCAGGATTCAATTTTAAAACTTTAGCTTTTTCTTCACGCTTAAGTACCCCAATCAAACCTTTATAGCCAGTCTTTAAATAATGCTTACACTGAACAATTTCCTCCTTGCCATCATCTGCATAAAATCTCCCATCAACTCCCGCATCTTTACCGGGCTTGAAACGTTCAAATCTTTTCTCTTGATCTCGAGAAATTAATTCAATCGATATATTTTCAAATTCTTTGTCGTTGAGTGTTGAAAAGTCGTATTCAATCATTCAATCATCCAATTTAACATGTTGAGGACATTCTGATCTGTGACTACCTGTTCAAACAATTCCTCATCTAATCGTTTTTTATATATTGCCCATTCATGCTCGTTCTTGGCTGTTAAATCCAAATGCTCTTCTATGGCTCCTTTAGTCCATAACCAAATTTGTTTCTCTTTTAATTTTTCATGCAAGCTTTCTATTTTATCTTGGATATCCTCTTGTTCGGCAAGCCATTTATAAGCCTGAGCCGCATTTATATTGCCATTCTTTCTTGGTAACCCATCATCAGACAAAGATATAGCTTGATTCTCAGTAAACTTATTCTTGCAAATAACTATGTCGCTATCATTCTCTTCAAGTAATCCATTTTTTACAGCTTCTTTAAAAGCAAAATCCAAATCAACAATAGCTTTACACGGTAAATCCATCTTACCTAAAACCATAATGGATTTAATTATATTAGCTGAACCACCCAACTCTGTAAAAGCTATTTTTTCTTGGCCTAAAGATTTTTGATGATATTTGTTGAAAATATATGGCAATAATCTTTTTTCAGTTTTTCCTTCAGCTAGCAATACCTTTTCAGAAAAAAGAATTTGATTTGCATTTTCTAATGAAAAAAGGAGTTCAAACTGACTAATTGCTTCAGTTTCAGCCTCTTCAACTGCATTTCTTAATCGTTTCCTAGCATGAGTACCATCGGCATTTTTTCTAATTAAAAGCGTATTTTTTATATCTTCTGAAGGAATCATTTGTGGAGAATGTGTTGTATATAGTACCTGATAGCCATTTTGTGAAAGAATTTTAAGTCCTGATCTTACTTGCTCTATAGCTTGAGGATGCAGATATAGTTCAGGTTCACCAATAAGCAACAATGTATTTGATAGTCTATCATTAGCTCCCCTTTTGATATCTGCTAAATGCTGAATCAGCGTCATCTGAATAGAGCGCTGAGCTCCATGCCCATATGAAGTCAAATCTCTTCCCATACCGTCTTCGTATACTTTTAGCGTTCCTCCTTTAAAAATATCTTTTATTACTGGTGTAGGGACGTGTAATTTAATTGATATACCTGGGAAAAACTCTTGTAGCTTAGCAGTAGTCTCACTATCAAACTGAGATAACTCATTAGCCCGTTCTTCTCCATCTGCATCAAATTTACTTTTCAAACTATCGAGAGCCTCTGTAATAGCTGTAGTATGATTTTCTTCAATAGGAGCCATGATTTCAGATATAAGTTTACCAATGGTTGTTGTGTTCTTTGACTTACTGGCATCTTCCGCTGCATTTTCCATTGCTCCAATTTCTATTGGCTCAGGAAACAAACTTTTCAGTGCTGCGTCTAATCCATTTGGATTTTGAACCCAATCCTCTTCATCAATTTTTTTTATGTCTAAATTGATATTTCTAACGGATACTGAAGGTGTAGCTTGTGTCCTTTTTATATCCAATTTTTCATCAATAATATAAGGTTGTATACTATTTTTTTGAGCCACAGGTAACTGATCTAAAATTTCCTCAGATATTCCCTCTATTCTTCCATGCACTTCAATCGCTTCATTGTCATTATAAAAAGAAGTTTTGTCTAAACTACTTTTACTCAATAACCACTTGATTGCCTCCAAAATATTAGATTTTCCTGCATTGTTATAGCCTACAAATGGAGTATAGTTAGTAAGCGGAAAAGTATAGTCTTTAACTGATTTAAAATTTTTAATTGTAACAGATGATATAAAATGCACTTAGTCCTCCCTACAAACTCTTAACATCATCAATCCCACTCTGCTTCAGTATCTGAATGGCATTGGTTTTGACTTCTGCGTCTTTGAAGCCGTTGTCTCTGAAGACTACTCTCATGAGGTCATCGGCATCGTACTGCTCTTTTAGTTTGGCTATCTCTTCTACTGTGTCTAGGGTTATCTGCTCATCTAGGCAGATGACTAAGGCTCCTAAACCTACTACATAGACTTTTTTACCTGCTAACTCCAGTTCCTCTATAGGAAGTGTGAGGTCTAGTCCGTATTTGAGGAGGATTTCGTAGAGGAGGTCTTCTTCTGTTCGGTCTGATTTGATGTTGTTGACTGCTTCAAAGAGACTTTCTTCGAGGTCATCACTCTCTGGATCCCATGCTTTTATGTTTGAGCTGTCGAGTTTGAAGACTTTGAAGCCGATGTCAAGGTTTTCTCTACCCTCTTTGTTTGCATTCTCTTCTTTTATCTTCTCTCCCGCTCTTCGAATACGCTCTTTTCCTATTTCCGCAATATTTTTATAGCCAGCTTTATAGGCTTTACTTTTCTCATCGGTCTTTTCTGGAATCTGTACGCAAATATATTTTCTATTTTCATTGTCTTCACTATTAGATTGCATAACTGCATGTGCCGTTGTTGCGGAACCCGAGAAAAAATCTAAAATAATACTGTCTTTGCTCGCACCAGATATTTCTATAATATATTTTAAAAGTTTTACTGGTTTTGGGGTATCAAAAATATCTTCTGGTATCATTTTAAGTAATTCATATTTTGATTGCCTATTATGTCCGGTTTTTTCTAAATCAATCCATAAATTAGAAGGGGGCAAACCTTTCATATCACACAAATAAGTACGTCGTCTTATAGCCTTTCCATCTTTTGTAAATCTTATTTCTCCTGTACTAATTTTTTCTTGGATTGTCTCTCTTGACCATCGCCATCCATTTTTAGGGGGCTTTATAATATGACCACTCGGAGAAACTATATCGTAAGTAAGATTTTCTCTAGGATTTGGAGAATTCAATGGGTTTCCATCAAAATATGCTCCTCTTGGATCATTATCAGGGTTTTTAAAATGAGTTTGTTTTGAGGGATCTGATATTTTTATTGGCAACCAAGCAGAATTTTTTGAGTAAATAAGCGTATGATTATAATCCGATGAAAATTGTTTTGCATCATTATTACTATTGTCGGTTGATCTCCAAATAGCATCTGCTACAAAATTCTCTTCGCCAAATACTTCATCACAAAGTCTTCCAAGGTTGTTAACCTCATTATCATCAATAGAGATAAATATCACCCCGTCATCTTTCAACAAATTTCTAGCCAGCTTCAAACGCGGATACATCATGTTGAGCCAGTCACTATGGTAACGACCGCTTGTATCGCTGTTGGTACTTAGCTTGTTTCCAGCAGAGTCCACCTGCCCTGTCTGCTCCAAATAGTTTTTGATGTTGTCTTTAAAATTGTCTTTATACACAAAGTCTTTCCCCGTATTGTACGGCGGGTCGATGTAGATCATCTTTACTTGTTTGTGGTAAGACTTTTGCAGAAGTTTGAGCACTTCAAGGTTGTCACCCTCTATGTAAAGATTTTCAGTAGTGTCCCAATCTTTTGACTCTTCAGGTGCAGGACGGAGTGTACCAGTACTTGGAGTCTGGGCGATGCGTCGTGCTTTGGCTTTGCCATTCCAGTTAAAACTGTAGCGTTCCTCTTTACCGTCTACATACTCCCCAAGCGTAGCCTCCAAAGCCTCAAAGTCCACCTTTCCCTCAGAAAACACATCAGGAAACAGTTCTTTTAGCTTTGCAATGTTCTCACTCACAATATCCATACTCTTACCGTCTAGTTTTTCCATTTATTTGCTTTCCTCTT
This sequence comes from Sulfurovum sp., assembly GCA_027071315.1. GTDB lineage: Bacteria > Campylobacterota > Campylobacteria > Campylobacterales > Sulfurovaceae > Sulfurovum. Next base: position 6,423 of record JALSUP010000119.1, on the reverse strand, counting down.
TAATATTCCGTTAATACTACTTTGATATAATTCCAATACCGGCAGCCAACAGTGACTAACCAATTGGTTTATCCTTCGTTTGGTTGCCAATATTATCTTCCAGCCACTTCAATATAGAATGACTTCCATAATTAAAACTCGGTTTATATATACTCTCTTTGTAGATATTGTATAATTTTTCTCTTTCATCTTGTTTCTGTTGGGTCATCTCTTTTAGCTCTATTTCCAAATACCTCTTGGTTGTATATGCCAGCATATCTGCAAGTTGTATCATATTGCTTTCACTGGAATCCACAAAAAAACTTCTATCAAGTAACTTTTCAACATGTACTTCTGGTTCATTTGCCAGTGTGGTCAAGATATTAAATGTTTTGTTCGCAGGTTTTTTCCATTCGTCCTGCTCATCAAGAATAAGCATACCGTTACAGTCTTCCTGCATAAGATATGCATCACCAATTTGCAATATATAAGAAAATGCCAACAGATAGGGAGAGATATTGAACTGCTGTTCAAAAGACTTACCATACTTCGATTGAAAATACTTTTTGAAGTTCTCTTTTTTTACAGAGAAATAGATAACCTTTAAATCATACTTGCCAATGAGTCCCAAAACTTCTGCAAAAAAGGTAAGCTTCTTGGCATAATCCCAGTGTTTGTAAGGTGTGCCTTTTTTACCGTTCATAATCTCTATAGAGTGTATTTCCAACTCTTCTATGTCATACTTGGTTTTAATATCATACATCTCCTGATCTACATGTTTCCATGTATCTTCATCAATGATAAATCCTCCCAAGACAAAAAGAGGTTGTAACGTATCATCAAGTCTTTTACCGGTATTTCCAGAATCATCAATATATATGAGCTTCATAACTGTTCTTTCAACCTTTTTATTTCATTTTCAATAGCTTTGACCTTAATATTAAGCTGTACTTTGGCATTTTTCCACTTTCAACTCCCTTTTCTAATACAAAAACCCAAATAACCAAAGGGGTATCTTATTGCCACTACCGATTTCCACATCATCAGAGACAACAAATGAATTTTTCATATCTTTAATCTGTTTAAACGATTTCTTTTTGCCGCCCACCTCAAACAGATAGGTATCATCTACCAAAAAGTCACCTTTTTTGGCAATTTCAAGCTGGTGTCTGCTTTGCAGCATACTTGCTACAAACACTTCTCTCAAAGTCCCTATATTACTCTTCGAACAGTAAGCATAGTGCAAATTTGTATTGTTAAGATATATTTTATCAGGCTTGACAAAGATAGTATCTCCCTTTGTTTTTGACTTGATCGTGTTCAAGATTTTTGCTCTGTTGAGATACTCCAAAAACCTGTAAAGACCTTTATAATTATCTTTCATATCCATTTTCACCAAAAGTTCTTTGATGTTGGGGGTATAAGGGTGAGACTCACAAAGCAGACGCACCAGCTTTTTGAGATTTTGTACACTGTCATACTCTATAGGAAAAATAGAAGGTATATCAACTTCTATGACCGTATTGATCGTCTGGTTGAGCTTGATCATATAATCTTCTTTATCTTCAAAATAAAAAGGATAATAGCCCATTTTGAGATATTCTCTAAAAAGCAGCGTAAGATTAAACTTTTCAAGTAAGGCATAAGCAATATCGACATGATTTTTCAATATCTCTTCCAAAGTAAATGATGGCAGCGTGATTTCTTTGCTTAATTCTATAAACTCTCTAAAGCTCAGTCCGTCTACCTGGTACACAATGGCTCTTCTGCTCAGGTCAGCCTTTGCATTGTCAAGCTTCAAAGCACTGCTCCCGCTAAAGATCACCTTGAGATCCAGGATATCGTAGATCTTCTTGAGTTCTATTTCAAAATTTTTGTACTTGTGTATTTCGTCTATGATTAAGACCTCACCCTCCTCCTTGTAAAAAGCATGTGCCACTTCAAAAAGTGACGGGATGGTAATGGTGTCTGCACTAATATAGAGTTTTTTACTGAAAGGAAGATCCAATTCTTTGAGATACTGAATGAGATAAGTCGTCTTACCCACACCTCTCGCACCTACGATACCTACCAGTTTTTTATCAAGATTTAATGTTTTGTGAAAATATCTTTTGTATGTGAAGTTATTTTTTGCGAAGATGGTTTGCTGATAGGCTCTTAATTCGTCTAACATGATCTCTCCTTTGCCTTTTAACCATTTTATCAGAATTAGACTTTCATATCTATTTTTTAACAATTAAAATATATTTGAAAGTCCAATTTCAATTTCATTGATAATGAAAAGACTTCTTTAGGCTTTCTATCTCAGCTTCAAGTGCCTTAACCTGCTAAACTGTTAAGTCCACCTAACAATCTGAAACATATTCTGTAAAGTACACTTTACACTATGGTGCCAATATAAACCCCAAAAGTTTCTGGGAAATTCTAAAGTCCGAGCGGTTCAGTTTTTCTATAATCATCAAGACCTCCGTTTCATCCAGCTGTTTTTCAAGATAAAGAAAACGGATGATCCCGACCAGACCGATGATCTCTACTCCCTGCATCTGGGCGAATTTTCTGCCTTTCTTTTCATCGATGATGAAGGGAAGTCCTTTCTCAACGGCAAGCGTAATGGACGCAGACTCGCCCTTGTCCAGAATGTAGTGTATCTCGTTGAACATGGTGACATTTTGGTAGCTTTCTACCGACAGAAAGCCTGACGCGATCTCGGCATCCAGGAACTTTTGTGCTGTCACTTGCTGTGATGCTTCGGCATACACCTCTTTTGGAATGATGATATGATCCACAAAAAGCTTTAAAAGACGAAATTCATCGATGTTGATGAGGGTAATGAGCACCGTAGCATCTGCGATGATCATGCCTTTGCAATACCCTTTGCCGCCTTCACCTGTGCTTCAAGATCATCCTGCTCATAAGAGAGCCAGTCTATGCCAAGGCGATTCAATAAGTGCATCGCCTCTTTTTTGCTGATCTCCAGAAACTCTGCCATTTTTCCAAGTGAGATCATCCCCTCTTTATACTGCTCAATGGCCACCACTTTTTTTAACCCTATGGAGAGTGTGTCATCATTGAGCGGGAGGGTGATACCAATGGGTTTATTGTGTTTGGTAATGAAAACAGACTCATTGTTTTCCAGATACTTCGTCATATTGGAGGGGTTGTTTTTCAAATCTCTAATGGCAACACTCTGCATATCTGTCCTTTTATACTACGTTTTGTAGGTATATTATAGCATAAGATCGCTACACGATCACCTTTAGCATCTTCGCATACTCTGCGGGTATTTCAAAAGACTTGCCTTCAAGGTATGAGCCTGCAATCGTGTTGATCCAGGCTCTTGAAGTATTAATACCATAGATTTTAAGAAGGTTTTTTCCATTCTCTTCTGTAAGTTCGTAACGCTCTACATTCACAGATAGAGGCTCTGTCTCCCCTTCAAGCAAGACTTCCAGGTCTATACTTTTATTTTTGGAATCCAAATTGAGTTTCAGCATCTTTCCATACTCCTTTATGTAACTGTTGATGGCCACTTTGGCACCCTTGGAGAGTGCGGCATCTTTCATTTTTTTAAACATACTTCTCTCCTAACAGTACTACAAAACAAGGGAATGGTAAAGTGCTTCGATCTTTTTACTGCCATGCTTCTTTTCCAAACGTTTCACTATGAAGTGCCCCTCTGCCATCTCCTGAAAATGGTCAATGAACATCACATTGATCGCCGCTCCGCCTGCTGCACCTATGAGCGGTATAGACTGTGCCGCCAGTTTCTCAGAGACCACAATGCCAAAACGTGAGGCAATGGTATTGATGAATTTTATGAGTATAGGCATTTGTCCTCTTGACAGTGCATCCTGTATGGCTTTAGAACTCATGTGTGACACACTGTTCAATGCAGCTTTCATTTCAAAAGCCAAAGTAGCACGTGCAGCAAAGTAGGCACTCTCACTGGCATCATCATCGGAGTTTTTGCTACTTCCCAGAGAAAAGACTTCCAGACAGGCAAGTCTGGTCTCCATGTCAGAGAGTGTATGCTCCTGTGACTGCGCAATGTCTGCAATGCTTCTCAGCATAATGGTCGTTGAGACGGGAAGTTCTATGGCCAGTGATGCCAAACCGAAAAAACCGCCTACCGCACCGCTGCCGCCCACCATAAACTTATGTTTAAGATTTGAGGGGACAATACTGGACTCCTCTTTCAGACTGCCTATAGCCACATCCAAAGCTTTACCCAGTGCTTTCGTAGTCACCTGATTGAGTGTTTCAGAGTCTATTTTGTCTATGGCAAACTCTATAGGCTTACCGAGATACCCCGCCACCTTCATGGCAAAGCCGGGGTTTTCAAGTATCTGCTTTGCTCTTTGAAGATCATTTAACTCTGCTGTTGTCAACTGAATGTCGGTGACCGGTTCTATTTCGTACATGTCAGACTCCTCTACTCTAATTCTAACAACTTCTTCTTAACAATGGGAAAATTGAAATTTCAGATCTTATAAAGGAGAAAGGATCATGGGGAAGGGTAAAATTTGGGAGGTATGTATTTTCTGCCTCTCCTACATACAGAGACAGAAAAAAGAAGTGTTATTTACCACTGTGTGCATAATGCACTTCTATGAGATCTGCAATATCGTTATCAAGAACGTACACATTGCTGTATCCCATAAACTCAAGGTAACCCATAATACGGTTTGCGAACCAACCTTTTACACAGGCGACAATGATCGGTGTAGCATGTGCTTCAGGCAGGACATCCAAATAGTCTGCAAATTCGGTGTAAGGCATATAGTAGGCATTGGCAATGCCCGCTTCCTCCGCATTCTCACCTTCAACTTTTGCCGGAGGACGTACGTCAAGCAGTACAGCGCCGACATCCATCAGCATCTCTCTTGTTTTATGTATAGAGACAAGACCCAAATTTTCTTTTTGTAGATCATCTTTAATAATATTGCTTACGACTTCTTGAAATCTCATTTTAGTTCCTTTGTATGAATTTATTTTTAAATTCTAATATAAACATGCTTAAATAATTATTAAGCTTCCTGATATACTATGACGCATTAAATATTAGTTAAAGACACTCAAGTATGACTCTTTTCCAAAGAGAGTAACTTTTCTTTTATATCCAAACCACCGGCATAACCGGTCAAGGTACCATTACTGCCAATAATACGGTGACAGGGGATTACTATGGAAATGGCATTGGCACCGTTTGCCGAGGCCACGGCACGCACGGCTTTCTCATTGCCTATGTTTTTTGCCAAAGTGCCATAAGATGCGGTTGTACCGTAGGGTATTTGTATGAGTCCTTGCCAGACAGACTTTTGAAAATCGGTACCGACTAAAAGCAGAGGAATATCAAACACTTTCCGTTCTCCGGAAAAATAGGCTTCCAACTGACTGATCGTCTCTGCTATCACGTCAGAACTGCATTCTACATACGCTGCCTTCAAACCCTTTTGCAAACGTCTGTCCAGTTGTGTACGCTGTTTTCTATATCTCCAGTCAGCAAGACAGAGTTTCTCCCCATACGAGCCCAAAATGAGCTCTCCCACAGGTGAGTACCAGTACTGAATGGCTATTTTGTCCATCTTAAACTCTTGTGATCTTCAGCATCTCATTCGCACCTTTTTGGAACTCATACGCTGTTTGGATGATCTCCGCTTTGTACCCTTCTGTTTCAAGTGATTCAATAATGTTTTTTACATAAGGAGAACGTTGATTATCCAAAGTCAATAACGGGAAGATACGCACTTCATTCGCCACACGAAGCATTTCGTCAATGGCCGTTTTATGAAAGGCTTCATCCAGATGCTCACTGTAGAGAAAAAGGAAGTGCGAAGAGAGTGCGAGGTCAAAGGTCTTGTTGTTAAAGGGGAGTTTCGGGAGTGAAGCATCAATATATCTGCCCTCCTCTTTCCCATCCTCATAATCTGCCAAAAATTCCATCATCGCTTCTATACGCATATGTTCAAGAGACTCAACATCGGGAATGTTCTTCCAGACAAAGTTGTCCATATTGTTTCTTACCTGAGACATCACCTCTCCGGCTACCTCATCAATACGTTGCATGATCTCTTTTTTGCTGTAGGCATAGAGCGGGTCAATGGAGACGACATTAGCATCTTCATACTCTGCTTCGGTATTGAAGCTGCTCGGACCGTCACCGCAGCCAAGTATCTTTTTACTTTTTATCTCTTCTTTTGAGAGAGAAAACATCTCTGTGTACTCTCTATAACTGCGTCCCCAGGGGACAATATTTTCCAGTTTCATTAAAATACATACCTTTTTTTTTCATTCTATCACACAAAACGCTATAATCAACCTTATGACAGTCACTATCCCCAATTATCTCATTGAGAAAAAAGAACCGACACTCATTCAACTTGATGATAACCTTTATATTGAAAGGATGCATCCCCACGCCGACAAAGTACTGGTAAGAAACAC
>JALSUP010000118.1 GCA_027071315.1 Sulfurovum sp. | reverse complement strand
CCGCTTATGAATTCGCTTCAGAAAATGAAGATCCCCAAATCGATGGCACTGATACTGGTACTGCTCTTTATTGTGATCTTACTGTTTGGACTGACTTACATTCTCAATACTTCATTGCAGGATTTTATGGGCAATCTCTCTTTCTATGATGAACGTCTGAGGGGAATGGTCATAGACGGACTGCAGTGGCTTGATGGCTTTGGTATACACCTGGAACCGAAAACCATACTTGAAGGGCTTAACTTCGGTGCTTTGTTCCATATGACAGCGTCAACCGTAGGAGGGATAGGTGTCTTTGCTTCCAAAATGGTACTGGTTGTCATAGGTGTGGCATTCCTTTTGGTAGAGTCCAGGAATTTTGGGACGAAAGTAGATATGATCTTTAAAGGGGATGAAGTTTCAAGAAACAACTTTGAGCTTTTTGCCCATAACATTCAGAAGTATTTTTCCATTAAAACACTGACCTCTCTGCTGACCGGTATACTCATTACCGTGGCACTGTTGATCTTCGATATTCCTTACCCTTTTCTATGGGGGTTTTTAGGTTTTATGCTGAACTTCATTCCTGTGGTGGGGTCCATCATTGCTTCTGTCCCGGCACTGCTGCTGGCATTGATCCATCATGATGTGAGTACTTTCAGCTGGCTTATTCTGATCTACCTGATCATCAACAATCTTATTTCCAATATTCTTGAGCCAAAAGTCATGGGAGACGGTCTGGGACTTTCACCGGCGATGATCTTCTTCTCTCTCATTTTCTGGGGATGGGTTCTGGGACCTGTAGGTATGTTCCTGGCTGTTCCTTTGACGATGACCCTCAAGATCGCGTTTGATTCCAACCCTCAAACTGCCTGGATAGGCATACTCCTTTCCAATTTACACAAAAGATAACGATGCGTATTGTTTTTTTTATTGTCGTATTGGCAGGTGCACTGTTTGTTTTTCAATTGATAGATAAGGGAGCCATGGCCGCTGCGGGGAAGATCGTAGAGCGAAAAGTACTGCCTATGGATGTGCCTTTTGAAAAGAGAGAGGCGGGTACGCTTTTAAACCATATTCGTCAGGCACTTGATCTGACTGAACTTTCAGCTAACGGCATACTGGCCGCGGCTGCACAGGCACATGCCGACTACCTTGTGAAGAACAGAGAATCCTCACATTATGAAGCAGAGGGAAAGCCGTACTTTACTGGATATGCACCTATTGACAGGGCTTACCATGCCGGATATCAGGCATCTTTTGTAAGTGAGAATCTTTCAACCCATAATGACAATGCCGAAAACTCAATGGATGGTCTCTTTGCTGCCATCTATCACCGTTTCGGGTTTTTAAGTCCCAACATTGATGAGGTCGGCATAGGTGTCACCCAGGATCCGGCAGACAGCCAGAACAGTGCCTTTGTCTACGTGATGGCTAACAGCGAATTTAACCGTGTCTGTACCTATGAAAGTTTTAGAGGTTCCGGGAGCTATGTGTATGGTGTCTGCAAAGACAAAAAACACCGTATTGCCAAAAAGACGTATGAAAAAGTGATGGATTTTAACAAGGCGAATAACCCGAAGATCATTCTGTACCCCTATAGGGGGCAACAAGAGGTACCGCTTGCTTTCTACAATGAAAGTCCCGATCCTCTTCCCGATTACGATGTGAGTGGTTTTCCCATCAGTATAGAGTTCAATGAACACTACGTTAAAAATGTAAAGATCGACAGCTTTACACTTTTTGATGAGACAGAAAAAGAGATAGCAGTACGTCTACTCGATAAGCAAAATGATCCGCATCAGCGATTTACAGCCATGCAGTTTGCACTTTTTCCGCTACAGCGACTTGAGTATGATACTTCGTATACCGTTGAGATCACTTACCGTGACGGGGAGGGTAGCAAAGCGTTACGCTGGCAGTTTCGTACACGTAAAGCAAAAGAGGAACTGCATGTGATCGTAGAGAAAGATGCACATGTGGTGATTGCAAAAGGGAAGAGCCATCTGCTCTATTTTAAACCGCTCAATGCCCATGATCTCATTAAAAATGTGAAGTTCCCCCAAAGTCTGGATGTACAGTTCATCGATAACAATACCCTGAAGATCACGCTCATGGATGAATCACTTGAGAGTTTTGATATTGTGAGTGATGAAAGAACCCTGCATGTTGAGGTCATATCATATTAGATCTTTATAGGGTGTATTATTTGCTGGGATCCCAAAAGTTGCCTGTCATGATCAATAACGAGAGCAAATTCAAAGTATCTTCATAATAATCCTGCTGTTCCTGATTGATCGCATCGTAGAT
>JALSUP010000117.1 GCA_027071315.1 Sulfurovum sp. | reverse complement strand
ACCATTGCCGCTGCAAGCAGAACCGATGCAGGTGTCCATGCACAGGGGCAAGTACTCAAAGTCACCCTCCCCTTGGACATCACGTCAGAAAATCTGCGGAGAGGAATGAATTCACTTTTACCTGACGATATCCGTGTACTGCAAGCTGAGCCTTGTAGCGCAGCATTTAATCCAAACAAAGAGAGCCAGAACAAAACGTATCACTACTACTTTTCTACAGACGACATCCATAACCCTGTGATAAACGAAATGCTTGCACATATTCCCTCTTCCGAGGTAAACCCGCTAGACATTGCACATATGCAGGAAGCCTGCACACTTTTTATGGGAGAACATGACTTCTATAGCTTCGCCAAACGTGACACAGGCAAGCCTTCGACCCTCCGCACCATACTAAGCTGCGAACTCCTCGAAACCCCTTCACCTTTTGGCTCAAAAGTCTACACCATCAAGATAGTGGGAACAGGCTTTTTACGCTACATGATCCGCTATATCGCTGCTGCTTTATTTGCTGTGGGAAGAAAAGAGATCAGCCTCAATGACATTAGTGAAGCACTCGCCACCCGCAAAGAAGAAAAACTTACTTCTCGTGCGAAAGCCAGAGGGCTGCACCTGATGCATATTTCTTACACATAAATAAAAAGTGCTTAATTCATTTTCAAGTTTATTTGATCAAGACTCTTCAACATTTGCCAGGGTCAAGGCAAAAAGGACATTCACCCCATGCTGCATCAACACTTTCTGCGCTTCCTGAAGGGTGATGCCTGTAGTGATGATGTCATCTACCAGAATGGCATGCACATCTTCAACACCCGTGTAGACGAATTCCCGGGGATTGGACAGACGGAACTGCAGAGATTTACCTGAATAATTAACACGGTTTGTTGCCAACAGAGAGGCATGCTGGGGAATGGCATTTTTCATTTTCATGGCACGGGTCAGCAGAGAGACATGGGCATACCCGCTCTTGGTATGCTCGTCAATACCGACAATATAGACATCGCCGTCATTGTTCTCCACAAACTCTTTCATGAACGGTGCCACGGTCATTTCTGCCAAAGCTTTATAGACACGATGCCCCTCCGGTTTATGTTTGGTATGCAGGAGGGATTCAATGGTGCTGTAGCGGTAAAAAGAGATGACATCCATGGTGCCCGATTTTTGGGTGCGGATGGTTGGTTTGAAGAGTGTTTCCCGACAGGTGTTGCAGATGATCTTGAAGCTGAGTTTTGAACAGGCGTAGCAGCGCATCAATAATTCCTTTTGTATGCATCGTTAATATTGGTTCGCATCGCGTAGGGTGCGTAGTCACGCACCACATAAACAAATTTTCATGTTATACAAATTTCTGCCGAAAGGCGTAACAAAAAGGTGCGTGATTACGCACCCTACGCGAAAATTCAATTTGGTACGATCTTCTCCAAGGCTTCCAACGCACCCATTGCCAACCCGATCTCTGCTCCAAAACTCTCTCTGGGGTTAATGCGTATGACCGGGACATCAAATCGTTTGGCTATCTGTTCTGAAGTGTTCCTCACCGTAGGAACAGCAGTACCTGCACCGATCTCCACAATGGCAAGTTGGGCACCCTCTTCTTCCAGTCTGTCCATCCACTGCACAAGTCTTCCTCTCTGTCCGTCCGTATGCGCATATTCCCAGCCGTAATCACCGAACATCAAAATGTTGGGTCTTGCCATCTCTCCACAGAAAGGACATCTTGGCAAGGGCTCTTTCGCTTTAAATTCCTCTTCTATTTCAATGACCGTATCGTCCGAAGGCCACAGCATTCCCTGACAATTGTCAATACACTGCAAGTTATGGATCGATCCGTGACACTCCATAACGTTGGCATCAGGAAAGCCGGCTTTTTGGAACTGTCCATCCACATTGGAAGTAAAGACAAAACTCCCATATTTTTTAGTATTGGAAAAATCAAGTAACTTTTTAAAACCATCATGCGGTACGGTATCACGGTAAAGGTTCAGCCTGTGACCGTAGAAAGCCCAAGCCAATGCAGGGTCAGACTCAAACCATTCGGGGTTTGCCATCTCCTCAAAGACGAGACCCAGATCTTTCACTTTCGGATAAGTCCGCCAGAACCCCTCTACGCCTCTAAAGTCAGGCAAACCAGAGTCCACACCCATACCTGCACCCGCGGTAATAAAGATGGCATCCGCCTCTGCTAATATTTTTTTCGCTTCTTTTATATGTTCTTTATTGTTCATAAATAGATTATAACATATGCAAATAATAAAACATTCTACAGGCTCACCTTTTCAGGACATTAGAATTCTGAAATGACATCTCTTCTTTTAGGTTTCGGCTTGCGTTTTACCGGTGTGTATCTTCTCGATCTTGAAAAGAGTTTCCTCTCGTAGCCGTAAATATCCGGTCTGAACTGTACATTGCCGTCTTCATCTGCCCAGGCAGTATGATACTCGACAAACACAGGGATCTTCTTTTTCAGTGTTTTCCAGGTGGTTTTCCCGGAATGGTAGCTGTAGCCCAGCTTATGCAGCAGCTTCATCGGTTTTTCAAATCTGATACAGCCGTGCGAATAGGCACGTGTCGTTCTGTGGAAAAGAGACTTGGCCGGAGTATCGTGCATATAGACATTGTATTTGTTCGGGAAGAGGAATTTTACCAGACCAAGAGCATTCCTTCTGCCCGCGGGCTGATAGAGTTTTCCGTTGGAACCGTAGCGCAGACCAATTCTTCTCAACTGTGCAGAGGAGAGATGCGCATACTCTTTTTTGTAAATGGACGGGGGTACATTCCAGGTCGGATTCAAGACGACAAATTGCATCTTACGGCTAAAAATCGGGGTTCTCATTTTAGGTTTCCCCACGACTGTTTTCATGGAAAGTATCTCATAGCCATTTTCATAATAGTGCATTTTGAACTCAGGAATATTCACCATAATATAATTTGAAGGCTTGTGTTTGGTAATGCGTTCGATGACAAGATTTTTCTTAAGCTTGGTAATAAAACGGCCAATAGGCTGCTGCAAAGTACGCTTGGTTCGCGGCCCGATGTCACCATCGACAGCCAGTCCGTTTCTGCGCTGATACTCAAGAACCGCTTCTTCAAAGGCAGGTGTGATCTCCGATGTTTCATCCAGACCGGCAAAGAACAGAATATTGAAGATACGTTTCATACGCATGATATCTTCTGCCCCATTTCCCTTGAAACGCGGAATGGTATAGTCATGACGTGCCATATAAAGATGGTCCAGGTAGGCTTTCAACTCTTTGTAGCGTCTTGTCTGGGGCAAATGCTGCATGGTGAACTCATAGGCTATCCCCTCCTGTGCTGCCTGCTTGATCTTCGAGCGGCTGACATATTGGAAGACACTCCTGTCCCCTCTCAAAGCGGCATAGTTCAGATTACCGTTCAAAATACACTCGGAGATCTGATAATCCGTTTTTCCGTGACAGAGACTGTAACGGCTCTGATACTCAATAAGCCCGGGATGCGCAGCGTTTGCAAAGGTAAAAAGTGTCAAAAGAAGTAAGAATAATATTTTCATACCTTATGATAACCTATTTATTATTATACCTTATGCTATTTGTCCCATAAACCTGCAATTTTCCTTTGACAGTTCGGGCAGGCTCCGTTACTAAGTCTGTTTTGGCGGATACCGTAGCCTGAACGGTCTATCACTTCTGTCTGACAGGCGGGGCAGCAAGTGTTGCTGTTGACAGAGACATTCCCCAGATAGATATGTTTCAGTCCTGCGGCCTCACCTATGGCTTTGGCACGCTGCAGGGTTTCCACTTTGGTTGCCTCATGATCCATCATTTTATAGTTGGGGAAAAATGCGGAGAGATGCCAGGGAACTTCTTTCCCCAGATCATCGGCAATAAAAGCAGCCATCTCTTTCAAGTCTGCATCACTGTCATTCTCTCCGGGAATGATCAGTGTGGTTACCTCTACCAAAATACCTGCTGCCACCATCCTTCGCAGCGTATCTTTAACCTCTTCAAGTCCGCCTTTAAGCTGCTTCTTATAGTAGGCATCATCCCAGGACTTCAGGTCGATATTGGCAGCATCGACCCAGGAAGCCATATCGTCTATGATCTCGGGCGATTCAAAGCCGTTGGAGACAAAAATGTTTTTAAGTCCTTTCTCTTTGGCAAGCAGACCGACATCTTTGGCATAGGGGTAGAAAATGGTCGGCTCATTATAGGTATAGGCAATACCGACAGCCTCATGTTCCAGTGCCAGTGCAACCATCTCTTCGGGAGAAACATAGACCGATTCATTCACCCTCTTCTCCTGCGAGATATCCCAGTTCTGGCAAAAATCACACTTGAAATTGCACCCTACCGTTCCAAAAGAGAGTACCTTGGATCCCAGCAGCATATGGTAGAGCGGCTTTTTTTCGATGGGGTCGACATTGAGTGCCACGGGGTGTCCGTAAACAAGATTTTTCAGTCTGCCATTTTCATTTTTATTGACAGCACAGATACCGGTCTGCCCCTCTTTGAGCTGGCAGTAGTGTCTACAGAGAAGACAGGTGATCTTCTCTTTTCCTTCTACTGCTTTATAATATTTCATACTTTTGTGATAAGTCATCCTGACTCCTTTTTTAGAACACTTCTTAAGCCAACCTTTATTCTTGTTGACTCAAGTTTATTTAATAATATCATATAAGTATAGAAATGTCAAATTAATGGAGTTTGTTTTTCTCGTTCCACAGCTGGAGCTGTGGAACGAGTAAAGATGTGATGTGTCTTTTAGAGAATATCCCGTATGACCATCGCATAATGCAGGACAAAAAGGTTCAGGAAGAAGATCAGCATGGAAGAACCGCGTGAAATGAGGTTTTGAAGATGCGTGCGCTCTGTATTGTTGGTCTTCAGTGCGATCACAAAGTGGATCACTGTCACGATCAAAAGAACCAGTACGATCCAGAGTTTTGTACGCAAGGCATCAATAACAGGAGAGTGATAATCTGTAAAAAGGAGTTCTATCAGTCCATAATCTGTGATCATGTAGGAACCGGTAGCCAGTAAGAACATGAGTGCGACTACTTCAAAATAACCAAATATAGGCCCAATATGCGGGTACACCGCTTTTTGTGCCTTCTTGTCTCTCATGCTCACACCCAGAGCGAACATAAAGATGGAACCGCCGATCCATGAGATGGCTGCAAGAATGTGAATGTGAAGTGCCCAGCCGAGTCCCATTAGCTGTCTAACTTCAATACAGCCATAAATGCTTCTTGTGGCACTTGCACAGAACCAATGGATTTCATACGTTTTTTACCTGCTTTTTGTTTCTCTAAAAGCTTTCTTTTACGGGTAATGTCTCCACCGTAACATTTGGCCGTCACGTTTTTACCCATAGACTTCACGTTGGAACGGGCAATGACGTTGTTACCGACACTTGCCTGAATGGCGACTTCAAAAAGCTGTCTTGGAATCAGCTCTTTGAGTTGTGCAACAAAAGCCAAACCTTTGTTACGTGCTCTGTCTTCCGGTACGATGATAGAGAGTGAATCGACCACATCTCCTGCCACACGGATGTCAAGCTTGACAAGATTACCTTCTCTGAATCCGATAGGCTCATAGTCAAAACTCGCGTAGCCTTTGGTAATAGACTTCAGTTTGTCATAGAAATCCATCACGATCTCATTCATGGGAATATCATACTCCAGAAGGACACGTGTTTCGTTCAGGTAATCCATTTTAATTTGAATACCGCGACGGTCATTAAGCAGTTTAATGAGGTTACCTACATACTCCTGAGGTGTTAAAATGGTCGCTTTGACATAAGGCTCAAAGATCTTGTCGATCTTTTGTGGTTCAGGCAGTTCAGAAGGGTTTTGGATCTCTAACTCTTCACCGTTGGTCTGCGTTACTTTATAGACAACCGTAGGTGCTGTTGCAATAAGTTCAAGATTAAACTCTCGTTCCAGACGCTCTTTGACCACTTCCATATGCAGCATTCCAAGGAAACCGGTTCTGAAACCGGAACCCAGTGCCATGGAAGACTCCGGTTCAAAACTCAGTGCGGCATCATTGAGTTTCAGTTTGTTGAGTGCATCACGCAACTCTTCAAATTTATCTGTTTCAATAGGATAAATACCTGCAAAAACAAAGGGTTTGGCCGGTTCAAAGCCCTGAATAGGCTCTGCCGTAGGATTTTTGGAATCCGTAATGGTATCACCCACTTTAAGGGCATCGACTGTTTTGAGTCCCATAACGACAATACCGATCTCTCCTGTACGGATGACTTCTGTTTTGACAGGGGCCACTGGGTTTGGATACATAAGGTTCAGTACCTGATGCTCATCTTTCGTACCCATCACTTTTGCCATTTGACCTTTGGAAATTTGACCGTCAAAAACACGCACAAGTGCCAGAGCGCCCAGATAGTTGTCAAACCATGAGTCATAAATGAGTGCTTTAAGCGGTGCATCGGCATCTCCTACAGGTGCAGGAACACGTTCAACAATACTGTCTACCAGTTCTGCCACACCCTCGCCTGTTTTTGCAGAAACAAGGTTGTGCTCTGTCGCATCAATACCAATGGCTTCTTCAAGCTCGGAAAGGACTCTGTCCGGGTCTGCAGCAGGAAGGTCTATCTTGTTGACCACAGGCAGCAGTTCAAGGTCATTTTCTATGGCAATGTAGACATTGGCAATGGTTTGGGCTTCCACACCCTGTGCCGCATCGACAATAAGCAGTGCTCCGTCAGAAGAGGCCAGGGAACGGCTCACTTCATAAGAGAAATCCACGTGACCCGGAGTGTCAATGAGGTTAAGGATGTAGTGTTCACCGTCTTTTGCATAATCGAGACGAACAGACTGTGCTTTAATGGTAATACCACGCTCTTTTTCAATATCCATGGTGTCCATGACCTGTGCGGACATTTGTCTGTCAGACACCGCCCCGCACTCTTGTATGATACGGTCTGCCAGGGTAGATTTACCATGGTCGATGTGTGCGATAATAGAAAAATTTCTAATATTCTTCTGTGGTACTGCTTTTGCCAATCTATTTCCTATACATTTGCTTCAAATAGAGAGTTTACACTCTCATTGTTGTGGACACGTCTAATGACTTCACCCAGCATTGTTGCGGTTGAAAGCATTTTGATCTTTGGAGAAGTCTCTGTCATAGGAATAGTATTTGCTACCACCAATTCATCCAACTCGCCCTCTTCTATACGCTGATATGCCGGTCCTGAAAGCACAGGGTGTGTACAACAGGCCATGACAGAAGTTGCTCCCAGTTTTTTCAGTGCAGAAGCAGCTTTTACCATGGTACCTGCCGTGTCAACCATGTCATCAATGAGAATGACATCTTTTCCCTCTACATCGCCGATAATGTTCATGACTTCAGATTCATTGGCTTTTTCACGTCTTTTGTCAACAATGACCATATCCAGACCCAGTTTGGATGCAAAATATCTTGCACGTGCCACACCGCCGATATCGGGAGAGGCAATGACAGGGTTGGCAAAATTCTTCGCCTTGATATAGTCCATAAACAGGATGGCACCATAAAGGTTGTCTACCGGAATGTCAAAGAACCCCTGTATCTGTGAAGCGTGAAGGTCAACCGTCACCATACGTGTGATTCCCGCAGTCTCTATGAGGTTCGCTACCAGTTTAGCCGTAATAGGTACTCTCGGTGCCGCTTTTCTGTCCTGTCTTGCATACCCGTAATAAGGCACAACAGCCGTAATAGACTTGGCAGACGAACGCTTGAGTGCATCAGTCATAATAAGCAGTTCCATCAAGTTGGAATTCGCAGGTGCAGAAGTAGGCTGGATGATGAAGACATCTTTCCCGCGTACGGATTCTGCGATCTTCACATTGATCTCTCCGTCAGAAAAACGATTGATGTCCGCTTTTGAAAGGGGCATATCAAGGTATGATGCTATTTCAGCAGCAAGTTCAGGGTTTGATGTTCCGGAAAAAATCATATATCCGCTCATTATTGATACCTTTTGATAAAATTGGGTTCCCGTTACCCAGGAGCCCATATAGTTAGGCGTATTTTACACAAATGTTGATAAAAAGGGGATTTAAAGCAAGGAGGTATTACACTTAGAGCATTAAAATAGTGGGCACAAACAGCAATGATACGAAAAATGTTCAAAAAAAACTCCTCCAACAAAGGCAAGATAGATGCTTTTTTGGATAAATACAAACTACCGAAATCCTATTTCGGTATTAACAGGCGTTCCGTGACCCGGGGTGTCGGTATTGGGCTTTTCTGGGGTTTCATTCCTATGCCTATGCAAATGCTGGCCGTTATTGCCACCACACCCTTTTTGAAATTCAATGTACCTATTGCCATCTCTATGGTCTGGCTCAGCAACCCCCTTACTATGCCGCCTATGTATTATATGGAATACCTGACAGGAAACTTTATTTTGGGAGCAGAAGGGATTCAGGATATTGAACTGACCATGGAATGGTTCAAAACCAATATCGGAGATATTTTCATACCGCTCTATGTCGGTACTGCTTTTTACTCTATTGTCGTTACAGGCATTATTTACCTCATACTCAACCGTTTATGGGTGCATTCTGTGCAAAGTGAAAAAGAGGAAAAAATGCAGCACAGAAAACAGAGAGAGCAAAACAAACATAAGCATCATAAAGGGAAAAACTAGCACCTTTTACCCTCTTAACAAATAACGCCTCCCCCTAAGAGTTTATCTTCCTCATAAAATGCAGCGATCTGTCCTTTTGCCAGGCCGAAAACAGGCTCTGCCAGGGTGACTGTTGCTCTGCCCTCTTTGATGCTGACATGACAGGGAACCGCAGAGGTACGGTAACGTACTTTCACCGTACAGTCAAAATCACTCAACGCTTTAAAAAGATTAAGCTGTTTGACTTCAAAAGCATTCTCTTCAAGCTTCTCTTTGGTACCCACCACGATTTGATTGCTTTCAGGTTTGATCTCCAGAACAAAATGCGGATCATGCGCGCCGTTCACAAAGAAACCTCTGCGTTTCCCAATGGTGTAATGCATGTAGCCTTTGTGTGTTCCCACAACCTCACCTTCAGAGTTAAGTGTCTCTCCGGGCATGTCAATATTCATATGTTTGGCGAGCACCTCATCATACGTATTTTCGACAAAACAGATCTCTGAAGACTCTTTCTGTGTGGCAATGTCATTCAATACTTCAATATCGGCGGCATAGGCTTTAACGTCGTCTTTGATCCACGTTCCCAAAGGAAAAATAAGTCTTGGCAGTACCTCTTTTTTGACTTCGCAGAGGAAATAACTCTGGTCTTTGTTAGGGTCTTCCGCCATATAAATGAAGTTCCCGTCACACTTAATATAATGTCCGGTCGCCACATGATAAATGTCGAGTGAGTCAGCGAATTCGACCATTTTCCCGAACTTGATGGTACGGTTGCACATCACGCAGGGGTTGGGGGTCAAGCCCTCTTTATAACTCTCTACAAAATACTCATAGACTTCATCATTAAACGCTTCACTCAAATCCAGAAAATGTATTTTGATACCCAAGTAGTCCCCTACCCTTTGTGCCTTGGTATAGTTCTCTTCATGGTAACCGGGTTTATGATGCAGTTTCATGTACACACCCACCACTTCATAGCCCTCTTTTTGCAATAAAATAGCCGTCACCGTAGAGTCGACACCGCCGCTCATGCCCACCAGTACTTTTTTCTTATCCATGATATACCTCTGTAATTTGAATAGCAATCTTCTCATCAACCGTGACAAGTTTGGCCGATGCAATGGCTTTACCTTGTGCTAAAAGTGTCACTTCCTGTATCTTAAGTGTCGCCATTTCTATTTTATGTCCTGTCTCAAGTGTACGACTCTGTATGGTCGAAAAAGCACAGATGAGTATTTCATATTTGTCTGAATACTCTCTCTTCGAACTGTCGTCGCTTAACACCTTTGTGATCTCTATCTTCATGGTTTCAGCATGTGTTTCAAGTGCTACAGCGGCACAGGCTTTACCTTCTTTAAAAAGCTGAAACTGCAATGCCGCTAAACCCAGCAGTAGAATATCATCTTTTTTGAGTTTGGCCAGCTTTTTCTTCTTCACTGAAAAAGAGGGAAAAGCAAGGGTGTACTCCGGGTGACGTATATGCTTCTGCATCATTCGTTCCAGATGGACAGATTGCATTTTAGCCTTCATTCACATCACCGATAAAGTGCTCCAGCAGATACTCTTTGTCTGCAACAAGAAGATCATCCGGCACCTCCTGCCCAATAGAAAAATAACTCATCGGCAGATCATAGCTCAGCATAAAATTGAGAAGTGTACCAAAATGCTTCGTCTCATCGAATTTAGAGATAATGAGAGAATCAAGATTGAGAAATGAAAAATTATTATAAATGTCTTCCATGTCTTCGTATTTGATGGTAGCCGGTATGACCAGACTCACTTCAAGCTGCCAGGACTCACCATAATTGACATATTCGACCATCTTCACAAATTTCCGTGTGTCATAGGGCGACATGCCTGCTGTGTCCAACAAAATGACATCATACTCTTTGAGTTTGTTCATGGCACCCTTCAACTCGTCGGAAGAGGCAACAGAAACGTGTTCTATCTGCATGATGTCCGCATAGTGTTCAAGCTGTTCAACCGCTCCCACTTTATAAGAGTCCAGGTTCAGCAATGCCACTTTATAGGGTTTCTCCATCAGGTAGGCGTAGCGTGCTGCCAATTTGGCGATGCTTGTGGTCTTTCCCACACCTGTAGGACCGACGAGCATCATGACTTTTTGGGAAGAGAGGTCCTCTTTTTCAATACGCAGCGCATCATCGATCTCTTCAAGAAGGTAAGAGACCAGTAAGGCTTTGTCTTCTACCAGAGGTGTACCTATGAGTGAGTTGAACATACTGTCAAGCCACTCTTCTGCAATGCCTTTTTTCTTGAAAAGTGCTTTGACCTGTGAAATGACCGTATCTTCACTCTGAATATTCAGATACATCCCCTCTTTCATAGATTCAAGTTCTGCTTTAAGTGCACCGATCTCTGAAAGTAAGGCTTCATCTTCATCAGCCGGATCTTCCACAGCCGTCAAAGCTTCTTCTATGTCTGTCTCCTCTTCCATGAATGACGTTTTTCCGAAAGATCTTTCCATGAAAAGGTCAGAAGGTACAGCCACCACTACTTCACAGCGCAACTCTGTATTGTCACTCTTGATCTGCTTTGCCGAAACAATGGGAATATCTCTGCCGTACTTTTCGATGGCCTGCTCATAAGCGGCTTTGGGATCTGAGGCTACAAATGTCTCATTTATCATGTTGTTCTACCTTTCATCATAGAGAGCGGGATCAAAACTGAATTTCTCTGCATCCATGCCGGATGGGGAAGTGTCAGTTCTTTGGAATGCATCTGCACAGAATCATAGAATATCATGTCGATATCCAAGGTTCTGGGTGCATCTTTAAAAAGGCGCTTACGTCCAAAATGTTTTTCAATACGCAAAATATAGCGAAGTAAGGCTCTTGGTGTCAAGTTTGTCTCGATCAAAACCAGAGAATTGTAAAAATCATCCTGTTTGAGGTAACCAAAAGGCGGATTTTTCAAAATGGGTGCCGTCTCCAAAATGCGAATGGATTTTGAAGCGCGCATCAAAATAAAAAGGTGTTCAAAGCGGCGTAAGACATCCCCGATGTTCCCTCCTATCCCCAAGATAGCCTGATGTCTCTTATGGCTTCTTTTTTTATTTTGGTAAGGAAAATGCTCTGTATGGATTAAAATATGTTTTTCATTTAATCTTTTTCGTTTTACCACGTTAGCTCCCGTAGGGTGTTGTGCCCTCACAACACCAAATTTAATTTAATAATAACAGCGTGTTGTGAGGACACAACACCCTACAAAACTTCTACTCTTCCGTCTACCATTGCCACCATGTCTTCTATACGTATGCCAAACTCTCCGGGAATATAAATACCCGGTTCTATGGTATAGACCATACCGTCTTCTATGATGGTATCTGACTTGGAAGAGATGTAGGGCATTTCATGAATATCGAGTCCGACTCCGTGTCCAGTTGAGTGCACATAGTATTTGCCGTAACCTGCTTTTGTAATGATGTCACGTGTCAGAGCATCTACCTTCTTTGCCTTCATACCTGAACGTGCCTTTTCAATAGCATTGTCATGGGCTTTCAGAACAGTATCGTAGGCTTTTTGGATCTTTTTACGTTTAAAGCGCTGATGGGTATCGAAGGTAAAATACTTGTCAGCCTGGACGGTACGTGTTCTGTCTGAGCAGTAACGTTTGTACTTCAAACCTGCATCGACCAGGAGCAGGTCATTTTTTGACAATACTCTTTTGGAAGGTGTGGCATGCGGTTTGGCCGCAGAAGCGTTGATGGCAACAATGGGGTCAAAACTCAGATCATACTGACCAAAATCAGCAAGAATCGTTTTGGCTGTATGTGTCAAAGTAAATTCATTTTCACCAAAACCACTCTTTCTGAATTCTCTGGCCAAATGTCTAAATGCTTTCTTGCCAAGCTTTGCCGCTTTTGAGAGTATTTCCAACTCCTCATCCGATTTGATGATACGCTTTTTATGTGACAGATCCAAGGAATGCACAAATGTGATCTTTGACCTGGTATGCAAACGTTCAAAGCCGGCAACGGTCCACTCTTTAGGGTCAAAATGCACCCTCTTCACTTTTGCTTTCTTGAGTATCTTTAATGCTTCTCCATATAAGTCACCGTTGATCAGCACTTTCGCCCCCTGCACATGTTCCTGTGCATCAATGGTATAGCGACTGTCGGTAATAAAGAAATTTTCCGACCCCAAAGACAAATACAATGCATTATCACAAGAGTATCCGCATTCATAATAAATAGCATTTTCATCTTTTAACATGTAATTCATTGAAAGCCTTTAGTTAGAGTGTTATCTGGAAGTATGCATTCCCACGCAAAGCATGGGAATAAGATGGAGAGGTAGATTACGCTTTTGCTTGAGCTGCTGCCTGCGCTTTAGCCTGGTGCTGTTTCATTGCAGCCACTTCGCCAAGGATCTGAGTCATACCAACCATTGCCAGGTGGTAACCGAACGGTCCCATTCCTACGATCTGACCTGCACAGACAGGCGCAGTCAAAGACTTGTGTCTGAACTCTTCTCTCTGGTGAATGTTTGAAAGGTGTACTTCAAGTGTCGGAAGCTGTACTGCCGCGATAGCATCTCTGATGGCAATAGAAGTGTGCGTATACGCCGCCGGGTTGATAATAATACCATCCGCATCACCGATACACTCCTGGATACGATCTACGATCTCACCCTCTAAGTTTGACTGAAAAAATTCAATTTCCAACTTGTTCTGCTCTGCATAAGACTTCATCTGCCCGTGGATATCTTCTAATTTCATCGGACCATAAATATTTTGTTCTCTAATACCGAGCATATTTAAGTTTGGACCCTGGATTACTACTATTTTCATTCTGTATACCTTTTTATAATTTGGATATTATTTTACCCAAATAGATTTAATGTTTACAAAGAGTCCATAGCATTTAAAATATCTAAGGTCTTTGTGACATCGTAAATAGCACTATGGTACTGTTCATCATCAAAGTCTATGTTGTAAAATTTACAGGTTTCTATCAACTTTGGATTTTTGACATTTCCTTTTGCATTTAAGGCTTTAACTATTTTCTTGTTCTCTTTCATGGTACAAATATGCTTAGTAAATTGTACAAGTTTACCTAAATGACGAACTTCAAAAGAAACATTATGTGCTACTAACGTAGACGTACCCTTACAAAAATCCAAAAAGTCTGTATCATCTTCAAAGTAGGCTTCATAATTGGCGTCTTTACGTAAACGTTCCAGTCTATCAGGAGAAAGTTTATGTACTGCAAGTGCGTGAGGATTCACCTCATAGGGAGAAAAATAATAACGATGAAAAGTATCGAGTACAACATACGTTCGGCCTTGCTTTTCTACCTTGAACGCTGCCACTTCAATGACATCAGAAACATGAGAAGAGTTTGTTTCAAAATCAAGAATTATCATAGTACTGCCCACTTGTCATTTACCTGCATCGTATCTCATTTCATTTTATATCTGCTATTTTAGCATACCTAACAAAAGGTGAGGGATAGAATCTGTTTTCACACTATAGTTTTACTCGCTTGCAATATCAGTCTGAATATGGTACTATTTAAAGACCGAAGGAGTTTTTATGCAAATTGTCAATGATATCAAACCGGTTACCTATTTAAAAAACAGAGCAGCTGATGTACTAAAACATATCAATGAAACCCACAGGCCCATGATCATTACACAAAATGGCGAAGCGAAAGCTGTGATCCAAGACCCTAAAAGTTATGAAGATATGAAAAATGCCATCTCTATTTTAAAACTTCTTTCTTTAGCAGAAGAGGACATTAAAAATGGAAATCTACATAGTGAAGAAGATGTATTCAGTTCAGTAGAAGCACTGCTTGACAATGACTAAGACATACAAACTGCAATGGACCGGCAATGCAAAAGATGACCTTTTAAATATCGTTGCCTACATTAAAGAAGAGAGCCCTGGTGTAGCAAATGAAATTTACCAAAAAATAAGAGGAAAAGCACATTCAAGCAATTTTTTTCCCTTAAAAGGCCGTGTTTTACCTGAACTTCAAAAAGAGGGTATTACGCAGTACCGGGAAGTCATTACCTCTCCCTGGAGAATCATCTATAAAGTAGGAAACGATACAGTATATATTATGGCTATACTGGATGCCAGACAAAATGTTGAAGAGCTACTCTTACAGAAACTACTGAAAAGCTAAACGATAACAAAATAAGGAAACATATGAAAATACTTACAGCAGACTATATCTATACCCCGGAAGGGTTTATAAGCGATCACGCTGTCGCTTTTACCAATACCATTGAAGATATCGGTACGAAAGAAACGTTAGAAAAGAAATACCCGGATGCAGAGGTCATAGAGGCGGAAGCCAACTCGGTCCTCTACCCCGGGTTCATCAATACCCATGTACACCTGGAATTTTCGGCCAACAAAACCTCTTTGAAATACGGCTCATTTATGCCCTGGCTTGATACGGTCATAGAGCACCGTGAAGACCTGGTAGGCTGTTGTGACAATGCCATGATGCTGCATGAGTGTGAAGAGATGATGAAGTCCGGCATAACGACTTTTGGAGCCATCTCCAGTTTTGGAAATGAACTTGAAGTGTGTGAAAAAGCCCCACAGCGTGTGGTCTTTTTTAACGAACTCATCGGCTCCAATGCACAGTACGCAGACATGCTTTATGGTGACTTTCTGGAGAGGGTCAAAGCATCACAGTCTTGTGAAGCAGAAAGTTTTGTGACCCCTGCCATTGCCATACATTCACCCTACTCTGTTCACCCCATCATTTTACAAAAAGCCGTGACCCTTGCAAAACAGAAGCAGCTTCCGCTCTGCGCACATTTTCTGGAGTCACAGGCAGAACGTGAATGGCTTGAACATGGGGAAGGTGAGCTCAAAGGCTTTTTTGAAAAATACTTCAATACCTCTACACCGGTGACGAACATAGAAGAGTTCATGCTTGCCTTCGACACTTACCCCACACACTTTACCCATGCCGTTCAAACCACAAAAAAGGAGTTGGCACACTTGGCAGAGAAAGGACACTCTGTGGCGCATTGTCCCCGTTCAAACCGTTACCTTGGCTGTGGGAGACTCGCCATAGAAGAGTTGCATGCCCTGGACATACCCTACTCTGTGGCAACAGACGGCTTGAGTTCCAATGATTCACTCAATATCTTCGATGAACTCAGAGCGGCTGTCATGCTTCACCATCAGGCACCCATACAGCTGCTTGCGAAGAAACTGCTCAAAACCGTTACTTCAGATGCTGCAGATATTTTAGGTTTGAACTGCGGAAGAATAGAAAGAGGAAAACTGGCTGACTTTGCCGTCGTTACCTTACGTGAAGCACCAAAAAGAGAAGAAGAGATCGCACTTTGGACCGTTTTGCATACCAAAGAAGTATCGGCACTGTATATTAATGGAGAAAAATATGTTTAGTAACATAGGAAAAATGATCAAATGGATCGGCGACCACTTTAAGGGCATGCTCTTTTTACTCATTGTCTGGGTGGTCTTTATGCCAAGCAGTACAGAGTCTATCGAAAGTGCGAACTTACAGGAGATCACCTTAAGCGGTCCCATCATGTCTGCAGACAAGATCCTCAAAGAGATAGAAGCGGCACAAAAGAACAAAAGCATTAAAGGTGTCCTTTTAAATGTCAACTCACCCGGCGGTGCCGTACCGCCCTCCATTGAAATTGCCTATGCCATCAGGGAACTGCAGAAACACAAGCCTGTGATCGCCTATGCGTCAGGAGTAATGGCAAGCGGTTCTTACTACAGTTCCATTTATGCCCAGAAGATCATTGCCAACCCCGGTTCCATTGTCGGTTCCATCGGTGTCATTATGGAGAGTGCCAATATCAAAAAACTGATGGATACCATAGGGGTGGAAACACAGATCGTCAAGCAGGGAACCTATAAAGAAGCAGGCACACCTACCAGAAAATGGACCAAAGCAGAGAGAGCAGAACTTGAAAGACTCACCAAAGACACCTATGACCTTTTTGTCTCTGATGTTGCCAAGGCAAGAGGACTTAAAGTAGCAGATGCAAAAGCCTATGCAGATGCGCACATCTTCTCTTCAAAGCGTGCCAAAGAAGCAGGACTTATTGACGAGATCGGGGTAAAGAGTAAAGCACGAAAAGAGTTGATCACTCTGGCAAAAGTAGAAAAACCTGTCTGGAAGAAAAAAGACAAACTGGAAAGCTTTATGGAAGAGTTGAGTACCAAAAGTATTTTGAAAATACAAAATTATTTTTATGGACTCAAAGCCTCACTCTACTGAGAAAGAAGGAGAAAAATTGATTTATATCAATTTTTCATCTGCTACCATAAGATATAGTTTGCTACTTACTTTACTTTGTATTATAAAGGAATAGCCATGGAATCTGAAATTAAAATGATCAAAGCACAATTTGAAACCATCAAAATTATTGTGGGAGAGTCATTGACACTGGAAGACCTCTCTAATCCAAAATTCCTCAAAGCACTTATAGATGCAACAGAAAATACCTATGTACACCTCAATGACACGATGTGCGGTGATCTGATCATGTGTCAAGAGTGTGCGCAGAAGAGAGATCTTCTCAATGAATACCTACATCTCTTTGATGACCTCGAACTGGGGAAAATGGCAGAAAACATTGAAGAGAAAGTGAAACTTTTCCCGGAGTCTATCAAACAAATTATTGACCGTATCAATACGGTACTTGTCGATATGAAATAATCCCACTATTTAGATATAATATTTCAAGACCAAATCTCTACAGAGGATGATACTATGCACAAAGCCATGACCTCCGCACTCTTTCTTACCTTACTGGGAACAGCATTGTCTGCCGGTGTAAATACCGCAGGAAACATTGTCTCAGATAAACAACATGCCATTTACTGGCAAGACAGCCCGGCACCCAGGAAAAGTACCAAAGACTGGGATGATGCAGTTGCCTACTGTGATGCACTCACACTCAAAGGCAGGGAGAACTGGAGACTTCCTTCTTTTGAAGAACTGCTTTCGATCGTAGATTATACACGCCATGACCCTGCCATCAACCCTGTTTTTGACCATGTCTCAGAGGGAACGTATTGGACAGCAAAAGATTTTTCGGCAACAAAGGCACGTGCATGGACGATCGATTTTAGAACCGGGAAGACTTACTACAGCTACAAAACCACAAACCATGCGGTGAGATGTGTCTCTGACTTCGCACAGACAAAGGATGAAAAATGAAAGCAGTTTTATGGCTTTTTGCCCTCACTTCTCCCCTGCTTCTTGCCGGGACTTCCAAGATCGATGAAAAAACAGCACTCATTTGGCAGGACAACACAGAAGTCAGTCAAAAGAGTTTCAGCTACGATGATGCCAGGCAGTATTGTCAGAACCTGAATGTGGACGGGTATGCCGACTGGCGTTTGCCGAGCATTAAAGAGTTCTATACCATTGTGAGCCTTTCACAAAAACGTCCTGCACTCAAAAATGGTTTCGCCGTACGTGATGACGGGAAATACTGGACAGCGACACCTTTTGCCAAAAACCCGAAAAATGAAGCCTGGTACATTTCCATGCGTTACGGAGAAATCGACACGGCCAAAAGAACACGCCTTAACGCTGTTCGCTGTGTAAGAGATGTCAAAGAGTAATTTTCTTTCATAAAAGATCTCTTTATGGGTATAATAGCTGCATGAATACCTATGAAGCACTTAAACAGGGTCAACTCTCCGGGACAGTCAAACTATCACTCTCCTGTGAACTTGAAACTTTCCCCGAAGAGATACTGACCCTCTCCGACACCCTTGAAATTCTTGACCTCTCCAGGAACAGACTGAGCAGTCTGCCTGAAGCGTTTGGACAATTAAAAAAATTACGTATTTTATTTCTCTCAGAAAATCTTTTTACGGAACTGCCTGAAGTACTTTCTCTCTGCGAATCACTCACAATGATCGGGTTTAAATCCAACCAGATAGACAGAATTCCGGAAAATGCCCTGCCGCCAAAAGTCCGCTGGCTGATCCTGACAGATAACAAAATAAGCGCTCTGCCGGGATCGATAGGAGAGCTCCCAGAGTTACAGAAACTGATGCTTGCAGGAAATGCCATTAGAACGCTGCCCGAAAGTATGGCAAACTGTCAGAAACTCGAACTCATACGACTCTCTGCCAATCAACTGCAGACACTTCCCTCCTGGCTTTTTACACTCCCCAGACTTTCATGGCTTGCCTGTGCAGGAAACCCCTGTATGAAACTAAGTCTGCCTGACACACATACCCTTGCAGAAATAGCATGGGAAGAGGTTTCACTCATGGAAGAACTCGGAGAAGGTGCTTCCGGAATCATTTCCAAAGTGCGCGTTGGCGATGATGCTTTTGCCGCAGTCAAACTCTTTAAAGGAGAAATGACCAGCGACGGCCTGCCTGAAGATGAAATGGCAGCGAGTATGAAAGCAGGGAAACATCCGAACCTCACACTTCCCTACGGAAAAGTAACAGCGCATCCCGAAGAAAAAGAGGGACTTCTCTTCCCACTGATCCCGCCTGTCTATGCCAACCTGGGAAACCCGCCAAGCCTTGAGAGCTGTACCCGGGATGTTTACGACAAAGAGGCTTCCTTTTCCTACCCTCTTCTCCTGCGCATCATTTCCGACGTCGCTTCAGCTGCCCTTCACCTGCACCAACACCATGTCAATCACGGTGACCTCTATGCACACAATATTCTCATAGACAAAGAGGGGCACACTTTACTGGGTGATTTTGGTGCAGCAACCGCTTACGATCACAATATCTATAAGGATCAATTTGAACGTCTTGAAGTCAGAGCCTTCGGCTGCCTGCTTGAAGAGTTACTCGAACATTGTACCGTTCAGGACGAAGATCAGTTCTCAAAGATTCAAAAACTGACGCTTTTAAAAAACAACTGTATGACGCCTGCTGTAACACAAAGACCAGACTTTCAGGAGATCACTACCTACCTGCATCAGCTTTAATGCAGATCCATAGAAGAAAAATGTCTCCTTTTGTGCTCTCTATGCACACTCTATGCACGGAATTCAGATAAAATATTCCTAATTGAACCCTCTGAATAACCTAGACATTCACAATGGGTTTTACAAATGTAAGATTGTGCAAGAGATTTATGAGTCCTAGCCATAGCTAAGACGAAGTAAATATCTTGTTCAAGATTGCGTTTGTAAAGCCCACCCTGCGGGCATCACTAGCTTTCGCCTATGCGTTGTTACTCTTTTTCACCTTAGCTACGGCTAGGCTTTCAAAAGAGTGCCTAGCCTAGACAAAAGCTAGAGATGTTGTGAAGGCCTAGGTTATTCAGAGGGTTCAACTATACAAACTGAGGACAGGACATGCGTATTTTACTCTACATCTTAGTGACTTTTTCCCTGCTGCAGGCAGAAAGCATTCATCAGCTCATTGGACAGTCATTGAAGAAACACCCTTCATTGACTGCCATACAACACAGGCTTTCAGCCATGGATGCACGTATTGCCGGCAGTCGTAACTGGGCAAACCCGGAACTGGCACTCAATATAAACGACATTCGTTTTGACGACCCTTCCAACCGTGGTTTGGAACCTATGCAGTATCAGGCCATTAACTACAAGCAGCGCTTTCCATGGTTTGGGAAGATCGATGCAAAAGAGACCTTTACCCGTGCACAAAAAGATGTCATTGTTGACTCTTATGACATTGCCAGGGTCAAACTCGCAGAAGAGATCCGTACAACCGCCTATACCATTCTTGAAATTAAAGAGCGTATTCGTATTGTGGGACAGTATGAGAGACTGACAAAGCAGAACATTGCCCTGTATGATTCGTACATTTCAACAGACAGTATGAGTCACTCCAGCTCTATGTCCGCAGAGTTACTGCTTTCAAGACTGCACATCAGAGCAGAACGGTACAAAGCGGTACTGAAAGGACAAGAGGCAAAATTGTCTTACCTGGTACAGAGGAAACATGTCTCTGTCTCTGACGTTTTTCGTATGAACAAACCACAGTCTCTCGGGTATTACCTCTCGAAACTTGAAAGGAATCCTGCATTCAGACAGACTCTTTCACAAAGCAAAGTGGCAAATGCAAACAGAGACATGAAGGCACTTGAAGTCAACCCGGATCCTTTTGTACAGGTAGGATACTTTAACCGTCAGGAGTATGAAGATTATGCATCCGTCTCTGTGGGTTTCGCAATGCCAATATTCGGTACCGAAAAACTTGCAACGGAAGCGGCTCGCAAAGATGCCCTCGCAGCAAAGTCTGCTTCGCTTGACTACCGTTACGCACTTGAGAGTGAGATCCGCGTGAACTATGCCAAAATGAAAGAAGCCTACAGTATTTACAACATCATCCATAACGACAGCCTGCCGAAACTTCAGCATATGTTCGAACTCAATGAAGCCTCCATAGAGAGTGGAGAAGACCTCTTTACCTACACCAGTCTGCTTGAACAAAAACTTGACTTAGATGAAGAGCGTACCGTTGCCAAAGCAGCATACTTAAGAGAAAAAGCAAAACTTAAATCACTTATCGGGGGAATATAAATGAACAAGATCATTATCAGCACACTCATCTTACTTATCACTACAACAGCCATACAGGCTGAAGAGATGAAGTGCGAATCGGGAAAATGTACTTCAGGGAAAGAAACCACAGCCAAAAAAGTACCTGAGAAACCAAAAAAATCCAATGGTGCCATGAGTGCCGAAGAGCATGCCAAAATGCTTGCAGATGAGAAGAAAGCATCGACGGTTAAAAAAAATGAAAAGAAAGTATCTGCCCCTAAAGCAGAGGACCATTCAAAGCATAAAAGCAGAGAAGGAAAGCCTACCATCAAGCAACTCTTTAATGTCAGAACCACAAAAGTCATAAAGGAGAAGGTGTCACAAAAACAAACCAACTATGGTTTCATAGTGGCAGAGCACCCAAACATGATAGATGTGGTTGCCTGGTACTCAGGATTTGTTGAAGAGCTTTATGCAGACAAACTTTATGAGCATGTCAAAAAGGGACAAGTCCTTGCCAAAGTCTACTCACCGGAAGTCTACAAAGCAAAACAGGACTACCTTAATGCCATTAAGTACAACAGACAACGTCCTTCAGCAGCCATGGTAAAGAGTTCAAAAATCAAACTTGAACTACTCAATGTCTGTGAGAAAGAGATCACGGACATTAGAAACAATTTACGTGTCGGTAAACTCACGACTATCTTTGCCACAAGTGACGGCTGGATCTTCGAAAAAAATATCAATGAGGGTTCATCATTTAACAGCAAGACCAAACTCTTCCAGATCGTAGACCTCTCTACTGTATGGATGGAAGTGAAACTCTATCAGGATGAATTGGTCAAGCTCAATACACTTGAAGAGTTCTCTGTCAAGCTCAAAGGTTTTGAGCAGACATTCAAAGCAAAAAAAGAACTTCTCTACCCTCTGCTTGACCCTAAAGAGGCAACAGCAACGCTGCGTTTAAGCATTGAGAACCCGGATGGTATTTTAAAACCGGGAATGTACGCAACGGTGAATGCTTCGGCAAGTGCCAAAACACGTCTGCTTGTTCCCCGTTCTGCGGTCATTCGCAAAGAGGGTACCTGGTATGCCTTTTTGGCAACCGAGTTTAAAGGGGAGTATGAGCCTGTAGAGTTGACACTCAAACCCCTTAATGCACAGTACTATGAAGTACTCTCCGGTCTGAATGAAGGTGAGTCAGTGGTGATCAATGCCCTCTTCATGATGGATTCTGATGCTCAGATCAACAGCATCTATTAAGGATAAGTCATGATTGAAAAACTCATAGCCTTTTCCGTTAAAAACCGTTTTCTGGTTCTCATGGCTTCCCTTTTCATTGTGCTGGGAAGCATCTGGTCTATGAAAAATACACCTCTCGATGCCCTCCCCGACCTTTCCCCTCCTCAGGTGATCGTACAGGTCACATGGAAGGGTCAAAGTCCGGAAATTATTGAAGATCAGGGTACCTACCCTCTGGTTGCACAGTTCCTGGCCATTGCCAACATTGAAACCGTTCGTGGATTTTCCACCTATGAAAATGCGCTGATCTACATCATTTTCAAAGAAGACACAGACCTCTACTGGGCACGTTCACGTGTGCTTGAGCAATTAGCTTCCATACAGAGTCAGTTACCCGCAGACATGGAAGTAACACTTGGACCGGATGCCTCCGGTGTGGGCTGGGCCTACGAGTACGCCTTGACTTCTCAGACCAAAACACTTGAAGAGTTGCGTACATTGCAGGACTATTACTACAAGTATGCTCTCATGGGTGTTGACGGTGTCTCCGAAGTGGCGAGCATCGGCGGGTTCATTCCTACCTATCAGATCACAGTAGACAATGATGCGCTTGTACAGCACAATCTTTCTATTAAAGATGTCTCACGTACACTTAAAGAGAACAACAACGACACCGGTGGACGGATCGTCATTCAGAATGGATACGAATGGATGGTTCAGGCCAAAGGGTACATTAAAGACCTCGATGAGCTCAGGTCTCTGGTCATTAAAACCAATGACGGCATACCTCTCACACTTGGAGACATTGGACGTGTTGAAAAAACACCTGCCGCAAGACGTGGTATGGCTGACCTCAATGGCGAGGGTGAAGTTGTTGGCGGTATTGTCATGCTCCGTTACGGAGAGGATGTCTATTCAGCTCTTGGACGCATTAAAGCCAAAATGGCTGAACTCAAAGTCGAAGGTGTCGATGTAGTCACCACCTATGACCGTTCAGAACTCATAGGAAAAGCAGTTGATACACTCAAAGGCACACTCATTGAAGAGAGTATTATTGTCGTTATTATCATTGGTCTTTTCCTCATGCACCTGCGTTCATCACTTATTGTGTTGATCGTACTGCCATTGACCATCGGACTGACATTCCTGCTTATGAAGCTCTTTGGTATCGGATCGAACATTATGTCCTTGGGAGGAATTGCCATTGCCATCGGGGCCATGGTCGACGCCTCCATTGTCATGATAGAAAATGCCCATAAATCCCTGCATAAAAAGGAAGGGAAACTGGAACGTGAGCTCACAAACAAAGAACGTATTGCAACGATTGTACAATCGTCACAAGTGGTTGGACGACCTATCTTTTTTGCCTTGGCACTTGTGGTTGTCTCCTTCCTGCCGATCTTTGCACTTTCAGGTCAAGAGGGACTTCTCTTTACCCCTTTAGCCTTTACCAAAACCTTTGCCATGACGGCAGGGGCATTGCTCTCTGTCACTTTGGTACCCGTTCTGATGATCTATTTTGTCAAAGGAAAGATCATCCCCGAGTCAAAGAACCCGCTTAACAGGTTTTTCATTTGGCTCTACCGCCCTGTTTTGATCTATGGTTTGAAACTCAAGTACCTTGTCATAGCCATTGCCGCAGGTCTGCTGATGTTGGCTGTGCCACTCTACAACCAACTCAACTGGGAATTCATGCCTATGCTCGATGAGCAGACGGTCATGTATATGCCTGTGACGCCTTACGGAATTTCTGTAGACCAGAGTAAAATGCTGACACAGAAGACCGATGCCATCATTAAAAGTTTTCCGGAAGTCAAAACGGTCTTTGGAAAAGGCGGACGTGCCAACTCGGCAACCGACCCTGCACCATTGGGGATGATAGAAACCATCATCACCTTTAAACCAAGAGATGAATGGAGAGAAGGCATGACCACAGAAAAGCTCATGGCCGAGATGGACAAAGCCCTGCAGGTACCCGGACTGGTCAACTCATGGACCTACCCTATCCGCGGTCGTATCGATATGCTTCTTTCAGGTATTCGTACCCCATTGGGGATCAAGCTTTACGGTAAAGATGCCAAAGGTTTACAAGAAGTCGCACAGAAGATCGAAAGTACGCTGCGTGACCTGAAAAGTACACAGTCTGTCATATCTGACCAGGCATCTGCCGGATTCTTCATTGACCTGGACATCGATACCAATGCCTTGAAGCGTTACGGTATCTCGAAAAATCTCATCATGGAGTATACTTCTACTGCCATTGGCGGCAAGAAAGTAACCACGATGTATAAAGGTTTGGAGCGTTACCCGATCGCCCTGCGTTTTGAAGAGGAGCAGCGTCGTAACCTCGATGAGATCAGAAACATTCAAGTGAAAACACCTCTTGGTTTTGTGCCTCTCTCTACCTTTGCGAAAGTAGCATACAGACAGAGTGCCTCGGTCATTAAGTCTGAGATGGCAACACCCGTCACCTTTGTTTACATTACCCCTAAGCTGGGAATGTCTGTCGTGACCTATAAAGAAGAAGCCATTAAAGCCCTTGAGAAGATAGAACTTCCTGCAGGCTATTACATAGAATGGGCAGGGCAGTCTGAGTACCTTGAGTCTGCCATGGCCAAGATCATCTGGATCATCCCTGTGGTACTCCTGGTGATTCTTGTACTCATTTACTTTGCTTTAGGTGAAATGGTTCCAACCCTGATCGTCTTCTTTACTTTGCCGTTTGCATTACTGGGAGGGTTCTTCTATGTCGACATTCTTGGTTTCAATATGTCCATTGCCATCATCGTCGGTTTCATGGCCCTGCTTGGTGTCGCGGCAGAGACTGCCATTGTGATGATCGTCTACCTTAAAGAGAGTGTAGAAGAGTCTCAAGTCCAACATGGCGATGCTTTCAATGTTAAGCACCTGGATAATGCCATCTACGTAGGTGCCGTACAGAGAGTACGTCCTAAGCTTATGACCGTTTTTGCCATCTTGGCAGGTTTGCTTCCTATTATGTACACGCATGGTGTCGGTTCGGAAGTCATGCAGAGAATCGCCGCACCTATGATAGGCGGGGTTGTCTCTTCTGCTATACTGTCACTACTGTTAATACCGATCTTTTATGATATGTATGAGAAGCATAATTTAAAGAAGAAAAATAAAAATAAATAACCGATATGCAAATTTCATTATGTGGTGCGTGAATACGCACCCTACGCGAAAACAATATAATATAAATAAAGGAACACACATGAAAAAAACACTCTTACTAAGCTCCCTCCTCACACTTACCCTGCTCTTCACCGGATGTACAGACAAAGAGAAAGAGAAATCATTGACCGAAGGCGGTATGAAATGCGGTGCAGGGAAATGTGGTTCTTCTATGGTAGACGGTTCTGCTGTACTGGTGAAAAAGAAAGTCAATATTTTAGACCAGTTAGACAAAAATGACAGCCGTCGTGACTGTGTGCTCAAAGCAACTTCAACCAAGATACTCTATGACTGTGTACGTGTGGGAGAGACGGGAAGACTCAGTACAAAGTGTTCTTCGGACAATACAAAAAAAGCACCTAAAAAAGTAAAAGCTGCCATGAAGTGTGAATCTGGAAAATGTACGAGCGGGAAATAAGCCTTGGCACGACAAGGCATGCCTTGTCATACTGTGTAAATTTTAAAAAAGTCCCATCAGTGAAAGTGCCACTATCACCATAGCCACAGGTACAATATAACGTAAAGAGAAGTACCATAACTCAAAAGCAAAGCCAAGTGGCTTCTTTAACACCGCTTCCATCTTGGACTTATCGACCACATACCCCACAAAGACCGCCATGACCAGACCTGCCAACGGAAGCATAATGGCTGTTGTGACATGATCGAGTGTGTCGAAAACATTTCTGCTTCCGAAGGTGAGTGCTTCTCCAAAGTCCGCAGTATTTGAAAGCAGCGCCACAATACCTATGAGGTAGAAAGAGAGTCCCATCATGACTGAAGCTTTAAGTCTTGTCCAGTTAAACTTATCTATGGCAAACTGTACCATCGGTTCAAGCAGTGAGACGGCAGAGGTGAAACCTGCAAATGCCAAAGCCAAAAAGAACAGGACAGCAAAGAAAACACCCGAGTCTCCAATGCTGTGGAAAGCCGCAGGCAGGGAAATGAACACCAAACCCGGTCCCTGTGACGGTTCTGCCCCGTTATGAAAGACAAAGGTGAAGAGTACCAGACCGGCAACAAGTGCAATGGCTGTATCCAAAAAGGCAACCCAGACGGCACTCTTAAGAATATTGGACTTTTCAGGCAGTGATGCCGAGTACGTCATAATGGCACCCATTCCCAGAGAGAGGGTAAAAAAGGCATGCCCAATGGCAATGATGATAATGTGGGAATTGATCTTGGACCAGTCAGCCGAAAACAAAAAGGTATAAGCCTGGGAAAAACCATCCAGCGTAAAGGCATAAAAAAGCATACCCAGGAAAATAAGCATCAAGGCAGGCATAAGCACAAGGTTGGCTTTCTCAATACCTCCTTTAATACCTCTGTTGACCACATAAGTGATGAGTACAAAAGCCACAGTATGGTAGAAAAGCTGTGTAGCGATATTGGTACTGACCATGGTGTTAAAGGTATTTTTTGCTGCTTCAAATGAATCG
The DNA here is from genome assembly GCA_027071315.1 of Sulfurovum sp. Lineage (GTDB taxonomy): Bacteria > Campylobacterota > Campylobacteria > Campylobacterales > Sulfurovaceae > Sulfurovum. The sequence goes on along the minus strand of JALSUP010000117.1, from coordinate 400 downwards.
GGAAGTGCCGTCATGGAGATGAAGATATAGTTGATGATCCAACCGATCACCACAGAATAAAAAGACATGATCAGCAGTGCCGTGATCGCCTGAAAACCGGCAAAACGCCAAAGTTTTTTACTTTTAGCCGGTGCCAGGTTTTCAAAAGAGGAGACGGTATCGCCCCTTCCCAGGTATCCAATGAGCATTTCAGCCAGCATAATGGAGAATCCAATCACTATCACGGTGAAAAGATAGACCAGTACAAATGCACCTCCGCCGTTCTCTCCTGCCATATAAGGGAATTTCCAAATATTTCCAAGCCCCACTGCAGACCCTGCAGATGCCAGTATAAATCCGATCCGAGAAAATTTTTCTATATACATATATACTCAATGTGTTGAATTTATAAGATTATAAC
>JALSUP010000116.1 GCA_027071315.1 Sulfurovum sp. | reverse complement strand
GACATGACCAAACCCTTGATGTAGGACATGACCAAGAGATACACATTGTTAACTCCAAGTCTACCAGAGTAGACAAAGATAAAGTACTTTATGTAGGGAACCAGAGACTTGAAGAGACGTATGCGAACTATACACTTAAAACCAAAGGGCATCATAGTCATACTGTGAATGGGAAGTTGGATGTGAAGGCTGGGGAGCATGTCAAGTCCATCACGAAAGTGCATACCATCTCGGGGAGTGACAAGGTTGTCATAAAAGGGAGTGGTGGGACTATTATCTTAAATTCTTCGGGGATTGTGATGAAGGGGAATGTGACTGTTAAGGGGAATGTGGCGATCTCCATGGGGTCTGGCGGCGGTGCTGAGGAGCTTAGTCTTCAGGCAAATGAGGGAGATCTAATATGTATCCCTTGTCTTTTTGGTTAAAGTAGATCTATGAAAGAAACAATGGAAGAAAAAAAACTTTTTGATGCACTCTATGCGCTTGTAGATGAGATGTATTTGGGTGCATCCCTTTATGCTATTGTAGATACAGGGATTTATAGAGAGTTTATAGATACCTTAGATATTGAAAATCCGCGACATCGCATACTTTTTAAAGATGCATTTGTACCAGAGTATGAAAATGTGGCACCTTATTTGGTAGCCTTGAATAGAGAGGATGATTTTAGTAAAGCGCTTGTTTCTAAGGGGCATGGAGAAACATGGTTGACCTTTGTTGTAAGTAGACAGGACATTGCTGCTTTGGCATACGAATTAAAAGAGCGTATAAACGTTTACAGTGAAGCACATGAAAGAGAGATCATTTTTCGTTTTTATGATCCTCGCAATATGCAGAGGTATTTTAAAATGTTAGATGAAGATGAAGAAGAGACGCTTTTTAGAGATATAAATGGTCATTTTGCTTATGTGGATGTAGAAGATACAGAGATATTGAATGTCTATAGTAATCAGGGTAAAAAAAGCATACCGATACAAGAGAGAGCGTCATGAAAACATTAACACGAAATCATTTAGATACACTAGATGCTTTGTATCTGGAAGAGTATTTGGATCATTGTGTGAAAGATTTGATAGAGATAGATTTTTCAAATCCTTATCCGCCTAAAAAAGAGGATTATTTGAAGTTTGTAACGCATGTGCATACTGTGGCACAAAAGTATGGCTTGGAGAATGAAAAGTATGCTTTTGCGCTGATGTTGGCGTGGCATGTGAGAGGTCAAAATTTTGTGAGAGAGAAACGCGTAGTGGAGTTGCTTAATGCACAAGATATCGATGCCCATACAAAATATCAGTATCTTATGAAAATAGCAGTAGAAACGATGGAAGCCTATGAAAATCAAGAAGGAGCAATATCATGACAGCTAGTCAACGTGCAAAAAAGAAATGTGGGAAACATAGTAACAAATCTACAACAGAGAGCAAGGCTGCGGAGTGTTGTTGTATGGTTGCCCCTTGGGTGATAGAAGAGGAGAAGCGCAGCTATAAACTCAAAGTGACCAAGCCTAAACAACAAGAGTTTAATGGTAAAACAAAGACTGTTTCCGAAAAAGAACCCCATTCCAACAAAAAGAAAAATCGCTATGAACTGCAAGTCGTCGCCCCTCCTGTAGACAAAGATGGGAAAGTTACCTACAAGAAGATCACATCAAAGCACACCTTTTTACATCAATGTGGGCTAACGATGCATGTGAGAAGCGATGGGTATGACAAGTCCATCGCCGAGGGCGGAAGCTTCGAGATAGACAGTGACGGCTACATTAAAGGCTCGATGAAAGAGCACTGTAAAGAGAAAAAAACCTATACATACTTCCCTAACGCCTGTACTGCTGGAGAAGATCCCAATGCCAAGCTCAAGCAGCTGGATGAAGAGATACGGATGTATGAAGATATGGCAAATAATCCGCACGGAAGTCTCTTGGACGCTATGCGCGGCACGGGAGCAAGTGATGCACAGCGTGCACAAGAGCGTTACTTTGCACAGTGCCGCATAGAGGTTGCCCGCCTTAAACAAAAGGCGCTGCTCGCACAGCAGGCAACAGCAAGCGATCCGTCGCAAGGAGAGAGAGCCGGTGATGTGATGGATGTTTTACGCTCTTTGTTTATACTGCCTACCTCCAAAGAGCTGCACTTACTTCCAACCGGTTCAAGCAAGTGTGTCGACCCTCATGTTGTACTCTGTGTGTATCCCTCCTATACCCTCAAAGGGTCTGTGTCATTCTCTGTAGCCGAACAGTATATAACAAAAGCCTTGCAGAACAAAGGTACACAGGTCGTAGGCGGCACAAAGAGTGCAGACGTCGCACTGGAGATTGCTCAGGGCTCCAAGCGGTATGCCTTTCGTGATGGCATCAGCATCGAATCTCCACCCAGAAGGGTCAAAAACAAAGTGCTCTACAGCAGCGGCATACTCTTTGGACCGCTCTCAAAGACCGTCTCCAAGATATACAAAGCCTCAGCCGCTGCCAATAAACTGAGCAAACACCGCAAAGGCAAAGGCTCCGTAAGCTTCGATCCGGGGGTGACGAAGTTTGAGTTTAGCGCAGAAGATCTGATGCTTGCAGAAGATGACAAGAGTTATGAAGCCTACTGGAAAGGCAAAGCCACCCTTGGGGCAACACTCTTTGAGGGAGGGAACCTTACACTTGACCTTATCCCGTATGTCATCGGCATGGGCGGGCCTATCGGCAAGCTGGTAGAAAAAGCGGTGCGTAACGCTTCGGGTGCGCTGGAGGGAAGCACGCTTGCCAAACACACCAAAGCAGAGCTTAAACTCGATGCTATTATCACCGGCAGTGCCAAAGGGGCGTTGGAGCTGGACTTCAAAGACAAAACCACCGTCACCTCCACAGGCAGCATCTCGGGCAAAGTCACCTTTGCCATCGTAGGGCTCATCGAAGCGGGGCTGAATGCCTTTGGGGTAGAAGCCGGTGCGGGAGCGGGCTTTAAGTCGGGTACGGCAAAGAGTGCCGATGACGGTACGGACATCACCTGTACGCTTAGCATCACCCAGGTCAAACAAGGAGACATGCCCACCTTTGGCGGAGACATCACCACCGACGGATTGGCGATCTACTATTCTTGGTATGCGTATATGAAAGAAAGTGGAAATGATAAAAACCAAAACGCCGGAGGAAAAAGTAGGCATGCACAGAAAGTATCACACACACCCGAACTTAAATTCGACGCGAACCAACGCATTCCCCTCGTTGAGCCCTTTAGCTTCATTGATGAGATAAAAAAACACTTCCCACAGGAGAAACACGCATGAGACGCACCATACTACTACTCATAAGCGCCACTATGATGCTTTGTGCCGCTACAGGTACTGCTAAAAACACAACACTGATTACACAGAAAGGAAATAAGATGGACACATACACCTTTGGAAAAGAGCCGATATATAAACTACGAATTAGGGCAAAAAATGCGGATGTTGATGTGCATATTAACGGTGTCAACGTTTATACCAATGTCACTGGAAAAGCCTTTGGACAGATAACGGTTAATGACTACATGATTAACGGTGATAACAACATCAGTCTCACCCTTTCGGATATAAAGAAACTTAGCCCAAAAGCGTGGGGTGTGGTAAGCTTGGAGGTTTACTACACGGACAAGTTGGGCAAATCAAGACACCATACCCTCTCAAGGTTGGTGTATGACCTCACGCTCAAAGATAAAACAGGCGATGCAAGCAAACCGGGCTTTTACCGCTTCGATGATGACAAAGGGATGATACCCGATGCCAGCGGCTCGTTAATTATCGGGAAGATCGTCACCAAGCCCGAAACAATGTATAGAAATGAAAAGCAAGATGGCATCAAAGCCACCCAGAGCGTGCGCATCCCCGCACCCTACCCAAGATGGCGCTTTTTGGATGCGCCCAACATCATTGACAGCGACTATGACTACCTGAGTGAAGAGGAGTATAACAAACTCAAACAGAGTCCTAAGATACAAGCCCTCTATGCGTTGGATGCAAAGATAAGAAAGGCATTTAAAGAAAAGAGAATACAAAGTGTTGTTAACCTCTTTAATGAAAGATTTGAAGAGTTCGCTTCAGCCTTTTATGACACAGTGCCAAATTTAAAAAAGGGATATATCGAATTTGTTCAAGAATATGCAAACAATCCCGATTGCGAGCTTGTAGAGTATCCAAACCCCGATGATCTCTACTTTGTGATCGAAAAGAACCGCAAACTGGTATGGATTCGACCAATTGAGTTTCATGATAAAAAAACGGGAATATATAGAAGTTACGATATCAAATACCGCCTCAACAAACAAGGCGAATGGGTCATTACGCGTTAGATGTGTGCGCTGTCCCCAGCTCATTGTCAAGTCGTCAGACCGAACAAAGCCACCCTTGGGGCAACACTCTTTGAGGGCGGGAACCTTACGCTTGACCTTATCCCGTATGTCATCGGCATGGGCGGGCCTATCGGCAAGCTGGTAGAAAAAGCGGTGCGTAATGCTTCGGATGCACTGGAGGGTAGCACGCTTGCCAAACACACCAAAGCAGAGCTCAAACTCGATGCCATCATCACCGGCAGTGCCAAAGGGGCGCTGGAGCTTGACTTCAAAGACAAAACCACCGTCACCTCCACAGGCAGCATCTCGGGCAAAGTCACCTTCGCCATCGTAGGGCTCATCGAAGCGGGGCTGAATGCCTTTGGGGTAAAAGCCGGTGCGGGAGCGGGCTTTAAGTCGGGTACGGCAAAGAGTGCCGATGACGGCACGGACATCACCTGTACGCTTAGCATCACCCAGGCCAAACAAGGTCAGATGCCCACCTTCGGAGGAGATATCACCACCGATGGATTGGCGATCTACTACTCTTGGTATGCGTATATGAAGAAGCATAAAGATGATGTAACAAACCAAAACGCCGGGGGAGAAGACAACCTTGGAGGCAATGCCCACCAGCTTACCCACACCCCCGAACTCAAGTTTGACAAACAAGACCAAAAGATCACCCTTGTTGAGCCTTTTAGCTTCATTGACGAGATAAAAAAACACTTTTCACAGGAGAAACATGCATGAGACGGACCATACTGCTACTCATAAGCGCCACTATGATGCTTTGTGCCGCTACAGGTACCGCTAAAAACACAACATCAACAACATATAAAGGAAACAAGATGGATAGAAACCTGTTTAGTAAAGAGCCGATTTACAAACTAAAAATGAGAGGCAATCAAAAGTTTATCGTTTTTATTAACGGCGTTGATGTTTTTAGAAGCTTTGAAAAAGGAAATCATGCACTTATTACGGTAAACGATTATATAGTTAACGGCGATAATAATATCTCTTTGACGCTGATCGATAGACCAAAACTTAGCCCTAAAGCTTGGGGTGTGGTAAGTTTGGAGGTTTACTACACCGACAAGAACGGTATACAACGCCACCATACCCTCTCAAGGTTGGTATATGACCTCACACTAAAAGAGAAAACAGGCGATACAAGCAAACCGGGCTTTTACCGCTTCGATGATGAGAAGGGGATGATAGCCGATGCCAACGGCTCGCTTATCATCGGTAAGATCGTCACCAAGCCTGAAACAATGTATCGCAGAACCAAAGCTGACGGCATCAAAGCCACCCAGAGCGTGCGCATCCCCGCACCCTACCCAAGATGGCGCTTTCTTGATGCACCTGATATTATTGACAAAGATTTTGACTACCTAACCAAAGAGGAACACGAAAAGCTCAAACAAACTCCAAAAATCCAAGCCCTCTATGCGTTGGATGCGAAAATCCGTCAAGCCCTCAAAAATAAAACCCCCCAAAGCATTATCGATCTGTTTAGTGAGAGGTTTCAAGAGGAAGCAGCCGCACTTTACGACACGCCACAAAATCTAAAGAAACTGCTTTTGGATGACTTCATAGAGGTGGTACATAATCCAAATAAAACGTTTATAGAATATACAGGCGATGATTTTTATTTTGTTATAGAGAAGAATCGTAAGCTCGCATGGATCAAACCAATAGAAGTATATGACAAAGAAACGGGGATTTATTCACGCTACAACATCAAATACCGTCTCAACAAACGAGGTGAATGGGTGATCACGCGTTAGATGTGTGTGCTGTCTACTGTTTCTAAAACAGAAGACAGTGGCATACAAGGTGCTGTCTCCGATGCACTGCATGATGCTACTTACAAAAGTGCCACAGGTGCTACTTCACTGGTATGTAACTTGGCTATAGAGCAAAGCAAACAAGGAGAGATGCCTAACATTACTGGTGATGTAAAGACCACGGGCTTGGCGATTTATTATGCGTATTATAAGTATGTAAAGAAGAGAAGAGATGAAGTAACAAAGCAAAATACTGGAGCATTTGGTACCAAAAAACCCAAACCAAAAAAAGAGGAAAGCCCACATCATACTAAACTCGAATTTAACAACAAAGACCAAGTCATCCCTATCATGGTGCCTTTTAGCTTTAAGGAGTTGCTCTTTGGTAAAGCCAGCAAAGGTAGAAATGCATAATGCTAACACACAATAAACACACATACTTTTAGGAGAAACAGATGAAACAGCTACTGAAACTCACCATGGTACTAGCACTGCTAAGCCTCAGTGCCTGTGCTAAAAACAATACATCCCATACCAGTACAAAAGGAACAAACATGGACAAACAAACCTTTGGAGAAAAACCCATTTATAAGTTACGCATAGAGGCACTAAATGCAAAAGTCATAGCCAAGATAAACGGGGTAGAAGTCTATCATAACTTCTCAGGTACACAAGCCTTTGCACTAGAAACGGTCAATGACTACATCACCTCAGGTGACAACAACATCAGCATGACACTCTCTGATGATAAACTCAAACCAAATGTAAAAGGGCGCATCAGATTAGAGGTGACCTCTTCTAGAAATGGCAAACGCTATACTCTCACAACCCTTAGCTATGACTTGAGCATAAAAGACCATACAAAGGAGGCTACCCCTCCTGGCTTTTACCGTTTCGAAGAGGACAAAGGGATGGTCGCTGACCAACATGGGAAAATGGTAATAGGAAAAATAATCACACAAGCAGAAACAATGTATCAGACTACAAAACAAGATGGTATAAAAGCGACACAGACTTTTTCTGTGCCCACCCCTTACCCAAGATGGCGTTTTCTTGATTCGCAAGATATTATTGATTTTGATATTAACTATATCAGTATGGATGCATATAAAAAACTAAAAAACTCCCCTAAAATCAAAGCCCTCTACGCCATCGATGCGAAACTCCGCCAAGCCCTTAGAGACAAAAAGCCACAAGGGGTGATTGACCTGTTTTCAGAGAGGTTTGAAGAGGATGGCATTGCTTTTTATGATACACCACAAAATATGAAAAAAATCTTACTGGATGATTTTATAGAAGTAGTCAATAACCCAAATAAAGAACTCATAGAATATAAAGGAGATGACCTTTACTTCGTGATAGAAGAAAACCGTAAACTTGCATGGCTTAGACCTATAGAGTATTATGACAAAAAAACAGGCTTATACAAATCTTACAATATTATGTTCCGTCTCAACAAACAAGGTGAATGGGTGATCACGCGTTAGATGTGTGTGCTGTCTCCAATGCACTGCATGATGCTACTTACAAAAGTGCCACTGGTGCTACTTCACTGGTATGTAACTTGGCTATAGAGCAAAGCAAACAAGGAGAGATGCCTAACATTACTGGCGATGTAAAGACCACGGGCTTGGCGATTTATTATGCGTATTATAAGTATGTAAAGAAGAAGACAAATGTGAAAAATGAAAATACTGGAGGAGAGTCTGAAATGCCTACCAAAAAAGTCAAACCAAAAAAAGAGGAAAGCGCGCTTAAGCGCGCTCAACTTATTTTAACAGAATCTTTAAAAAAAGGTAATCATTCAGCACCCAACTCCACAAGGGATATAAGGTTTACCCTTCAAGACATTGCTTAATTCCTCCAGAACAGAACGGTTATTCTTTTTAACTGTAGAGATATAGCCTCTGATTCTAGCAAAG
>JALSUP010000115.1 GCA_027071315.1 Sulfurovum sp. | reverse complement strand
ACAAAGTATTTTGCAGCTTCACCCTCTTCTGCATTAATGTTGAACTCGATCAGACGTCGTAAACCTGAGATAATATAAAGAATGAAAACAAAACCAAGAATAAGCTGTGCCATCCCCGAAGCTTGCTCCGTAATAGCATAATAGAGTAAGAATGAGGGCATAATAACGAAAGAGATAAAGTCTGCAAAGCTGTCGACCTGAATACCAAATTCGGTAGAGAGATTGTATTTACGTGCTACTTTGCCATCTGCAATATCGAGTGCTCCGGCGATCCATGCCAGGATAATAGCTGTAAAATAATCACCATGCACGATGAAATGAATCGCGATCAATCCTGCTGCGATATTTCCAAAGGTAATGAGGTTTGCAATGTTAAAACGATTGTCTTTGTCAAATAAATTCATAAGGTATTTTACCCTCTTTGCTCTTAACCCTAAACACTTAGCACTATCTTGTTATGATTAGCAATGGAAAACATCAGACAACTTGCTATCATCGGTTCTACTGCTTCAGGGAAGACTTCTCTTGCCGTTAAAACAGCAAAGCACCACAATGCACACATACTCTCACTTGACTCACTCTCCATCTACAAAGAGATAGACATTGTCTCTGCCAAACCAACTGTCGAAGAGAGAGAGGGCATCGTGCATTTTGGCATTGATGTGATTTACCCGAATGAAGATTTTGATGTGACCACATTTATAGACCTCTATAAAGAAGTGTATGCACGCTGCCAACAGGAAGGGAAGAACCTTGTAATCGTCGGGGGGACAAGCTTCTATTTGAAAATGCTGCTTGACGGGGTAAGTACTTTACCTGTGATTGATGATGAGAGAAAAAGAGAGACGGGAAAGCTGTTGCAGGATCTTCCTGCTGCTTATACCATGCTGGAAAAACTTGACCCTCTCCATATGTCACATATTGAAAACAATGACCGTTACAGAATGGAGAAGGCACTGCATATTTATTTGCAGACGGGAGAGACGCCGACTGCCTATTTTCTCTCTCACCCACCAAAACCGACGATTTCATCTGCCTTGCCCATCTACCAAATAGAGTGGGAGAGAGAAGCCTTGCGTAAGCGTATTGCACTGCGCACAGAGATAATGGTAGAGGAAGGTCTCATAGATGAGATCTGTATGCTGGAAAAGAAGTATACACGTAAACCAAACTGTATGAAAGCCATTGGTATTAAAGAGACGTTAGCCTATCTCGATGGTGTGTACAGTAAAGAGATGATGATAGAGAAGATCACGACCAATACCTCACGTCTTGCAAAAAGACAAAAAACATTTAACAATTCCCAGTTTAAAAATGTGATAAAAGGTTCAGTAGACGAATTAGAGAAGATGCTATTGTCGTAGGGTGCGTAAACACGCACCACATAAGCAAACAATGTATTCGATAAAATATTCGCCGTAAGGGCAAACATCAATGGTGGGAAATCCCACCCTTGATGACTTATTTTTGGGGTGCAGGAAGATAACACCCAATCAGATTAATACCCCGAAGCGGAGATCATATAGTAAAGATATGAAACCAGCGGCTGGACATAGAAGACTGCTGCAATGGTTACAACAGTTGCCATACCGATCACAGCCATCAATGGCTTGGAGAGGTTATAGTAAACAGTATCAACATCTTTTACAGGATCCATAAGGAACATATAAACAATGAGTTTCAGGTAGTAGTATGCGGCAATGGCTGCATTGAGACCCATGACGACTGCCAACCATACATACCCTGAGTTAACGGCTGCCTGCATAATATAGATCTTACCCCAGAAGAGTGAGAATGGCGGCACACCTGCAAGAGACAACATAAAGATCGCCATGATGACTGCACCGACCGGCATGATCTTAATGAAACCTGCAAACTTCTCGTACGGATGGTCATATCTTTTGTCAAATCTTCTGTTCTTGTGTCTTGAGATCCATAACATAGAGAAGGCTCCAAGGTTTGTGAACATGAAGAGTGCGTAATAGAGGAAGATACCTGTGGTACCTTCTGTGGTACTCAATGCCAGGGCTGCAACCACAAAACCGGCATGTGAGATAGAAGAGTAGGCAAGCATACGCTTGACGTCATCCTGTACCAGTGCCATGATATTTGCAAACGTCATCGTAATGACGGCGACAGCAAGTAAGATAACCCTTACCCACTCAACACCCAGGTCAATATACATACCGAAGATTCTGATGGTAACAACGATCGCTGCGATCTTTGGTACGATTGACATATACCCTGCCAATGGGGCAGAAGCACCTTCATACACATCCGGTGCCCATGTATGGAACGGAAAGAGTGACAGTTTAAATGCAAACGCAACAAGAAGAAGCATAGAGGCACCAAAAATAGTGATCATAATGCTTGTTTCACCAAGACGTGAAGCCATGACTTCTGCGATCTTATACAACTCTACAGAACCGGTCAAAGCATAAAGTGCTGCTGAACCCATCGCATAGAATGCTGCTGCAAGTGCACCCATGGTAAAGTACTTCACCGCTGCCTCATAAGAGTTGCTTCTGTTGTGAAGTGCAATCAGCGTATAGAGTGCCAATGAAGCCGTTTCAATTCCCACAAAGATCAAAATAAGGTTGTCTGATGTGACCATGAACTGGAAACCGGCGACCATGAACAGGAACATGGCAAAGAATTCAGGGTACGAGTACTCATGGAATCTTTTTGATGTTAAAGCCAATGGGGTAAAGATCATTGAACCGATAATAATGAGCAGTTGGGCAATGATGGAGATACCGTCTATGAGCATCACATCAAAGAATCCGCGTTCATTGACATTGAGTCCAAGGACAGCACCAAAGTCAACAAAAAGCACCAACAGTGTCAGCATCACATACATAGATCTGTGTAATTTATCATTGATCAGGTCAAGTACTAAAATGATCAAACCACCGGCGATTGCAATAAGCATCGGTGCCAGTGTGATGAGATTAAGACTTTCCATACTTACGTTTATAGGTTGTAACATTACTTAACCTCCTCTATAATGATTTTTGTTTTGGCAGTTCTGATAATATCTTTTGCCTCAACGGTAATGGCTTTTTCATCCATAAATGCCAACATGGCTTTGACAGAATTGTCAATAGGCCCAAGCACCGGCTTAGGGTAGACACCCAACCAGATAACGATTGCAACCAATGGGATAAGAGACCAGGTCTCTGTCGCATTAAGGTCTTTAAGTACCTTATTTGCTTCATTGGTAACAGGTCCAAAGAATGTTTTCTTATAGAGAGCAAGCATGTAGATCGCACCAATAATGATGGAGGTACCTGCAAGGATCGTCATGATCGGAGAGATCTCATAGAAACCTAACAAGACAAGGAATTCACCGACAAACCCGATGGTCAATGGCAGACCGACAGATGCCATCAGCATAATTCCGAAGATGACCGCATACTTTGGCATGACTGAAGCCAAGCCTCCAAATTCGTCCATCATCTTTGTGTGTCTTCTGTCGTAGATCATACCTACAAGCATAAACAGTGCACCCGAGACAATACCGTGTGACAACATTTGGAAGACTGAACCACCGATACCTTCTGCATTCATTGCAAAAATACCAAGCATAATGATACCCATGTGTGACACAGATGAGTAAGCAATGACCTGCTTAATATCTTTTTGTGCATAGGCAACCATCGCTGTGTAGATGATCATAATGATCGCAATGATCGCGATCGGCGTAATGGCCAACACAGAAGCATCCGGGAACATTGGAAGTGAGAATCTTACAAATCCGTACGTACCCATTTTAAGAAGTACGGCTGCCAGTATGACCGAACCAATGGTTGGTGCCTGCCCGTGGGCATATGGCAACCATGTATGGAACGGGAACATTGGCACTTTGATGGCAAAACCGACAAAGAAGGCAGCAAAGAGCCATAACTGATAGTCCACAGGTAATACCAGTGTGTACCAGTCTGTAATGGCAAATGACCATACCCCTGTAAGGTTATGATACACATACGCGACAAACAGCATACCGACCAACATAATGAGTGACCCCATAAATGTATAGAGGAAGAATTTAACCGAAGCGTAAATTCTCAATGGACCACCCCAGGCACCAATGATATAAAGCATTGGCACCAGTGATAATTCCCAGAACACATAGAAAAGAATGGCATCGAGTGACACAAAGACACCGACCATTGTCATTTCAAGGAAAAGAAGGGTGATGATCATATTCTTTATGTTCTCAGTAATGGACATAGAGATCATACCGATAAGGGTCATCAATGTTGCCATAATGATAATAAAGAGTGAGATACCATCCACACCTAAATAATACCCGATACCGAAATCAGGGATCAATGGAATCATTTCAACAAACTGCATACCTGCATTTGAAGTGTCGAAACTGAACCATAACCATATAGAGAGAATGAACTCAATAGCTGCTACGGTAATACCATACGCTCTTGCACTCTCTTTATTTACTACAAACCCCAACAATCCTGCGATTGCCGGGAAAAATACTAATATACTTAACATATTATCCATCTCGACCCCTTACACAAACATCGCAGAAATAGCTGCGACAACTAAAAGTAATACTGCACCAACAGCCATCCAATTCAGATAGTTGGAAAGGTTACCGGTTTGCATTTTTCTTGCACCGTCACCACTCTTGTAAAGGAATTTCGCAATTCCGTCTACCGTGGTATCCACAATTTTCATATCGACATCTTTCCACATATGTTCAGAGAGCATTGCATATGGTTTTGTAATGACCTCCTCATAAAGCTGTGGAATATAATATTGATTTGCCAAAAGCTTATAGATAAAGCTGTTTTCACACTTCTCATCTCTCTTAAGACCGTTTCCATACTTCTTATAGGCAAGCACAATTCCCCCTACTGCAACCACAAGGACGATCAGTCCAAGCAGCCATGCAATGTGGTGTGTGTGTTCAGACATATGATAGGCTGGAAGCAACTTGGTAATGAAATGTTCGAATGAACCCATTCCGAAACCTGCAACCACTGCCAAAAGTGCCAATGGAGACATGGCAACAAGTACAAACTTGTACATCTCATGCGGATGCAGTGTTGACTCATCGTATCTTGCTTTTCCGTGGAAAGTCAGGAAGACCTGTCTGAAGCTGTAGAATGCAGTCATTCCTGCGGTGATCACAAGAATAGCCCACAGTACGATCGTTCCTTCATTCCATGCCGTTTCAATGATGGCATCTTTTGAGAAGAAACCTGCGAAGAATGGAATTCCCGCAAGTGCCAGGGAAGCTAGACCCATATAGATATAGGTACCTCTCATGGCTTTCTTCAATCCACCCATCTTAAAGATGTCAAGCTCATCGTGCATTGCGTGCATAACGTTACCTGCACCCAGGAAGAGAAGGGCTTTAAAGAAGGCGTGTGCTGCCAGGTGGAACAATGCGATCCAGTAGGCACCAAGTCCTGCCGCTGCGAACATGTACCCTAACTGGGAAAGTGTCGAGAATGCAATGATCCGCTTCAAGTCTCTGTTGACCAGAGCCATTGAAGCTGCGAAGAAGGCAACAAAAGTACCCAATGCGGCAATAAAGAATGATACTTCAGGTGTCACAGAGAAAAGAGGGTTAGCTCTGATCACCAGGAATACACCGGCGGTGACCATCGTTGCTGCGTGGATCAATGCAGAAACCGGAGTTGGTCCCTCCATGGCATCTGTCAACCATGTATGGAGTGGGAACTGTGCTGACTTACCCATGGCTCCAATGAACAATGCGATTGCCGCAGCATTCAGTACAGAACCACTCAAGTCCGGAAGCGCTGCAAAGACAACATCATACTGAAGGCTTCCTGTATTCCAGTAAAGGATAAAAAGACCGACCAGCATACCAAGGTCAGCAATACGGTTCATAATGAACGCTTCGTTTGCTGCCCATGATGGAGAGATAGACGGATTGTCTTCTCTTGACTGGTCTGCTTTGTGATACCAGAAACCAATGAGTAGCCATGAACAGACACCCACACCTTCCCAACCGATAAAGAGTCCTGCAAAGTTATCTGACATGACCAGGATCATCATTGAGAAAACAAAGGCAGAGAGGTATGAGAAGAATCTGTTGAAACTCTTGTCATGGTCCATGTACCCTATAGAGTAGATATGAACGACAGTCGATACCAAAGTAACGACGGTCATCATGGTCACTGATACCTGGTCAACAAGGAATCCGAACGGAATAGAAAGGTCTCCCGCAGAGATCCAATCCATCATCGTTACATGGACAATGTTACCTGTCGTCCAAACATAAAATGCCAATGACGCAGAGGCAAGGAACGATGTAAAGAGAAGCAGTGATGCTATGACCCCTACAAACGTCTGTCTCGGACTCATTCCAAACAGTGCTGCGAACATTGAACTCGCAAACGGAGCAAAGAGTGCTATATATACAAAATTTTCCATCATTACCCCTTCATTGATGCAAGATCGTCAAGATCAAGACTACCATATTTTTTATACAAGACAATCAAAAGACCAAGTCCGACTGCCACTTCAGATGCTGCAATAGCAATAATGAAAAAGGCGAACATTTGTCCCGTCAAGTCATTGTAATAGTGTGAGATCGCTGCAAATGCAATATTGACTGCATTCAGCATGACCTCTGTTGCGAAGAAAAGCATTAATAGATTTCTTCTTCTGAGCACACCGACCAATCCTATTGAAAAGATGATCGCTGAGACGATCAGGTAGTGAGATAAACCTATCATTTTTCATCCTTTTGAACTAAGATCTCATCATCTGCACTAAGGTCTTCAGTGAGTGAATCATCCATTTTTTTACCTGCAAGTATGATACCTGCTATCATGGCAACGAGCAACATGACCGCTGCGACTTCGAACGGTACCAAATACTTTGTGAAAAGTACAATACCGACATCCTGTGCATTACCCACACCTTCGTGCATTGGGTAAAGTGCCTGAATGGCATCGGAGTGGATAGGTGCCGCAAACATCAATACCAGTACAAGTGCTGAAAGACCACCGAGTACAAATACCAGGGCTGAGCTTGTATTTTTCTCTTTAATATCTTTTGTTGCATCAAAGAACATCATCGCAAATGAGTAGAGTGCCATGATGGCACCCACATATACGATCAACTGAACGACGCCAAGGAAGTCTGCTCCCAGGATAAAAAAGAATCCTGAGATCAATACCATTCCTGCGGCCAATGATGTCATCGCATAAAGAACATTCTTACTCATGACTGTCACAAGAAAAAGTCCTATGATCAAAACCGAAAACAGGTAAAAGGCTACTACTTCATACATATTCTCTCCTCCTAATACGCTAACGGCGTTTGTTTAATATTGTCATCTGCATTTGGAGACACTGCACCAAATCCGTCATACTCTTGCTGTAAGTTCAGCTTGTCGATCGGTGTCAACATATCTTCAAAGAGAGAAAATGATGCTCTCTGCTCTGATGCTGTCTCATATCTGGGTCCATGTACAATAGCAAGTTCCGGACACACTTCTGCACAATACCCACAGAAGATACATCGTCCGAAGTTGATGGTATACTCAGAAACCTCTTTACGCTGATTTTCATCATAGCGTGTATCCATAGTGATACAGTTGGAGATACAGATCTTTTCACAAAGACCACAGCCGATACATCTGTAGTGGCCGCTCTCCAGCAATCTGAGCATATCATGGATCGCTCTGTATCTTGGAGAAATCGGCAACTTTTCAAAAGGATACTTGACTGTATGCTTCTTCCCTCTGAAAATGGTGTTGATCATCTCTCTCATTGTTACCCATAAACCTACGAAAAGTTCAAGCTTGACACTTCGTGTCACTACCTGTGCGAACTGTCCCTGCCATGTTTTTGGTGATTCACCAAGATCCATCGGCTTGTAAGTCTGTGTTCCTACATTTCTGTTTTTAAATTGTTCTAATCCCATATTCTCTCCTTATACCATCATCACAATACCAGTAATCACGATATTGACTACTGCAAGCGGCATTAAGACTTTCCAACA
>JALSUP010000114.1 GCA_027071315.1 Sulfurovum sp. | reverse complement strand
TCCCGAACAAACATGCCGTGTACATGCACGATACCAATCAGCGCTATCTTTTTTCCAAAGACTTCAGAGCCTTGAGTCACGGTTGTGTAAGATTGCATAAGCCCTTTGATCTACTTGAAACATTCTCTGAAATAGAACCCAATATTGATTTTGAAAGATCAAAAGAAATTTTGGATGAAAATAAAAAAACACCCTTTAGACTTAAAAAAACAATTCCTGTCGATATTGTCTACCTGACTGCCTTAGCGATGAAGGACGGTACTGTTATTTTTGCAGATGATGTCTATGGGTATGACAAGATGCAGTTAGCTGTCAGTAAACAATAAAGGAGAAAAAATGAAGTTTTACCATTCACTATTTGCAACAGCACTTTTGCTGACTGTGGGCTATGGCAATAGTCCGGGTTTTGATAAAGTCCTGAAACTTGAGGGCATTACTTTTCATGTGCAGGCAACGAACAATGGCTCTTTGAACCAGTTGACCATTACGCCTTCGGGACTTGAGGAAGTTAACCGTGTCATTAAACAGGAGATCGACGGTTCTGTGACCGATGCAGAGATTGGAGACTTGAACCGTGACGGTTCCCCCGAGATCTATGTGTATGTGACTTCTGCCGGAAGCGGTGGATACGGTTCTTTGGTTGCCTACTCTGCCAACAATAAGAAATCACTCTCTGAAATCTATCTTCCTCCGATCGAAGATAACAAAAAACTAAGTCAGGGCTATATGGGACATGACCAGTTCAGCCTGGTTGAAAACAGTTTTGCAAGACGTTTCCCTGTCTATCTGAAAGACGATGCGAACTGCTGTCCAAAAGGCGGTACACGCCAACTGGAATACAAACTGGTTCCGGGTGAAGCGACCTGGCTCTTGAAGCTGGTAAAAAGTACTGACCTGAAATAGAGGTTTATGAGAAGCACGCTTAAGTCCTTTGGAATTCAAAATCTTGTAGTATAAAAAATATTTTCACAAAGGGGTAGCGTGACTTCTGAACTCTCAACCTATCATGACGTGCGTGCCATTAGTATTATTCGGACTTTTGTGGCAGAGACCAGCCGTTTTTTCGGTGCGAATGACTCTGAAGTACAGCAGCTTGAACTGGCTTCAGAAGAGGCGGCCGCATTCATCATTAATGCTTTGCATCCCGATGCAGATGAGAATTTTAAAATTTCCTGTCAGCCTATTGCCCAGGGTTTGAGTTTTCACTTTGAAAACAGAGGTCTTCCCGTCGACGAAGAGAATCTTCCTGTCTATGACAGTCAAAACCCGACAGATTCAATGGCAGGACTCCCTTTTCTTCTCATAGAGTCTGTCACCGATGCGGTACGTTTTCAAAACAGAGGAAATGAAGGCTGGGTACTTGTGTTTGAAAAAGGGTTAAAAGAGTTTAAATCTTTGGAAACGATGAAAGAGCCTGACCCGGAAGTTCTAAAAGCCTGTGGTAAAGAGAAACTGCAGCTAAGTATTGCTACCCCTGCTGATGCTTATGACCTTGTTAAATTGACCTATTTTACCTACCGGTACTCTTATGCCAAAGAGATCTTCTACTACCGCAAAGCTTTGGAAGAGGCGATAGATTCGGAAAAGATCATCGCATTCATTGGTAAAAACGCAGAGAACGAAGTCGTCATAAACTCAGCATTTTTCCGTTCTCCTTATTGTGATGCCATTGCAGAAGCAGGTATGCTTATGTCACGACCTGAATACCGTATGAACCGGGCTTTACTGAGGCTGACACGTATGCAGCTTCAGTTCATTAAAGAGGGTAAGAGCGGACTGCGTGTGATGTACTCCAAACTGGTAACAGCACATACCCGTTCTCAGCGTCTGCTCGTTGCATACAATTTTCTCCCCACAGCACTTACCCTTTCTGTGCATGATCAGGCAGATTTTGTAGGGTTACATACCCATGAAGTGGGACGTGAGAGTCTACTCTATGCCCTTACAGCACCTTGCGGTTTTGAAGCAAGTACACTTTATGTACCCAAAGAACACAAGGCCATCACTGAACGTCTTACTGCCCCTACAGAAGTGACAAGCATTTCAACACAAACGGCAGCACTGGAAGAGGAAAAAAGCATTTTCTCTGTAGACAAACATGAAGAGGACCGTTATGCCACAGTGACAGTAGAAACCATGGGGAAAGAGTGGTTAAAAGAGCTGCGTATACACTTGCAGCATTTGGACAGTGATGGCATTATTACCGTGCATTTGTACCTTCCTGCCGATGCGCCTTTACCTGAAAACCTTAATGCTGATCTTTTTAAACAGGAACTTTTTTACAGTGGTGTGACATTGAAGACCATGCAGCGCTGGGAGTTGGTATATACCCT
>JALSUP010000113.1 GCA_027071315.1 Sulfurovum sp. | reverse complement strand
TACCATACTTGATGAAATAGCTAAAATCGAAGATGTTGTCAACAGGAATGAGGATTTAGTGAGTATTATCGCTGTGTTGCAGGATGTCACTCAGAAAATGCTTGGGTTTAGGTGCGAAAGTTAAGTTTTTAAGTAAAAAAGGAATATAATACTTCCACTACACGGTGATAGTACCGTATATCTACAATTCATACCTGATACAGGTTTAAATCCAACCCCTAAAATAAGAGGACTTATGAGCGACACTAAAAAACCTTCTAACGGCAACCATGCCAACAGAAAAAACAGAACACATGTACCTGTCCAAGGCTACAAGATCGAAGATCTCCAACAAAAACCACTTGAAGACTTAGTTAACATCGCCAAAGAGGTGAAAGTTGAAAACCCCAATGAATTCAAGAGAAAAGACCTTATATTCGAGATCCTGAAATCTCAGGTGAGTCAGGGCGGGTTCATCCTCTTTACCGGAATTCTGGAAGTCATGAACGATGGTTACGGTTTCCTGCGTTCTATTGACGGAAACTTTGCCAACTCAAGCAACGACACGTATGTCAGTACCACACAGATCAAACGTTTTGCTCTAAGAAACGGTGATATCGTGACCGGTCAGGTTCGTCCTCCAAAAGATCAGGAGAAGTATTATGCACTTCTCAAGATCGAAGCGATCAACTACCTGGCACCAGAAAAGTCGAAGCAGAGACCGCTCTTTGACAACCTGACACCATTGTACGCTTCCGAGCAGCTCAAAATGGAATACAACCCAATGAAAATGACTGGACGTGTCCTTGATCTCTTCTCTCCTATTGGTAAAGGGCAGAGAGCATTGATCGTTGCACCACCAAGAACAGGTAAAACAGAACTTCTGAAAGAGCTTGCACACGGTGTGACGTACAACAACCCTGATGCTTCTTTAATGGTTCTGCTCGTAGATGAAAGACCGGAAGAGGTTACAGACATGCAGCGTTCAGTCAAAGGGGAAGTCTATGCTTCAACCTTCGATCTCCCTGCGCAGAATCATGTTCGTACAGCGGAAATGGTCATAGAAAAAGCCAAAAGACGTGTGGAGATGGGGAAAGATGTGATCATCTTGCTTGACTCCATCACCAGACTGGCGCGTGCCTATAACACCGTCACACCAAGTTCAGGAAAAGTCCTCTCCGGTGGTGTGGATGCCAATGCCCTGCATAAGCCAAAGCGTTTCTTCGGTGCGGCAAGAAACATTGAAGAGGGCGGTTCTTTAACCATCATCGCCACAGCACTGATAGACACAGGTTCCCGTATGGATGAAGTGATCTTTGAAGAGTTCAAGGGTACAGGTAACTCAGAAGTCGTATTGAGCCGTCACGTTTCCGAAAGACGTATCTACCCTGCGATCGATGTGACGAAGTCCGGTACAAGAAAAGAGGAGTTGATGGTTGATCCTGAGACACTTCAGAAAGTATGGGCACTCAGAAATGCCATGCAGAACATGGAAGAGGTCGAAGGCCTTAAATTCCTTTTCTCTAAAATGATGAAGACAAAGTCAAACGAAGAATTTTTGTCAATGATGAACGAGTAGCGTAAAGCCATCCGGCTTTACGGATTGATAATTGATGATGGAGGATTGATGATGAAGAGCGGAAATGAAATTGTTGATCTTTCATTTCTCTTTGCTGTTCGTATTGTGAATCTCTACAAATATTTAAAAAATGAACAAAAAGAGTATGTACTCTCCAAACAACTTTTACGTGCAGGTACATCCATAGGTGCAAATATCACTGAAGCACAGGATGCCCAAAGTAAAAAAGATTTTATATCAAAGTTGTCCATTTCTCTTAAAGAAGCCAAAGAGTCAAAATATTGGATAGCACTTCTGATTGAGACTGATTATCTCTCAAAAAATGACAAACATGTCCAGTCACTCTTGACAGAATTGGAATCTATTATTAAAATTCTTAATTCAATTATTATTTCAACTAAAAGTACACTTTCATGAAAAAAACATCCTCAATCCTCAATCCTCAATCCTCAATCCCCCTAAAAATTGGCGTTTTCGATTCCGGATTGGGCGGATTGACTGTTGTGAAAGCAATTGTGTCTCTTATTCGGGGTGCTGAAATTTTTTATGTGGCCGATACCAAAAATGCACCTTACGGTGAAAAAACCCCCGAAGAAATTCTCCTTTTCAGTTTAAAAATTACCCAATTCCTTATTGACATACATCATATTGATGCTCTGGTTGTTGCCTGCAATACAGCGACTTCTGCAGCAATCAAAGAGATACGAAAAGAGTATCCCGATCTCATCGTCATTGGTACCGAACCTGGCATAAAACCAGCCTTTGAACAGACAGAGACAGGCAAGGTCGGCGTGCTTGCAACCCCTGCGACACTCAAAGGCGAGAAGTACCAACAGCTTGCCAATACCCTCTCTTCACAGCGTAAAGTCACTCTCTACGAACAGGCCTGCCCCGGTCTGGTAGAGCAGATAGAGAATGGTGAGATCCACACAGAGAAGACAAAAGCCATGCTTGAGAAATGGCTGGCACCTATGCGTGCATCTGATGTCGATACCATTGTGCTTGGGTGTACGCATTACCCTCTGGTCTCAGAAGTCATCGAACATGTGATGCAGAGAAGAATGAATCTGATACATACGGGGGATGCGATCGCTAAGCGGCTGCTCTCTTTGAGCAGAGAAAATGGACATGAGAACAGAGGTAAATTGAGTGGTATTTTATATACAACAGATAAAATTTCTAAAAGTATTGTTTATAATATTTTAGGAAGAGAGATAGAGATACAAGAAATTAAGATCTAAATGTAATACCGGTAGGATTGGCTTCAGCCGACCATTTGGGATAAACGATATGTGGTCGGCTGAAGCCAACCCTACGGAACCCCATGTTTTTTACAGCCCTATCGCTGCTCTTACCTTTTCCATTTTAGCATCTGCAATCACTTTTGCTTTTGCAGCTCCCTGTGCCAGAATATCATTCACTTCATCAAGGTTATTGAGGTAATATTCACGTTTTTCGCGTGCTTCTCCCAACTCTTCCCAAATAAGCTCTTTGAGGTACTTCTTGAAGTGTCCATAACCCTCTTTCCCGCTTTTGTAGCGTGCCTGAAGTTCCAGCTTTTCTTCATCATTGAGGAAAAGTGCCGCAATATCATAAATATTGCACCCTTCCCATTCTAAAGGCTCTCCAAGCGGCGTTGAAGAGGAGAGGATCTTGTTACATCTTTTTTGTAAAGGTTTTTCAGGCATAAAAAGGTCAATGGCATTGTCATAAGACTTCGACATTTTCTGTCCGTCGATCCCCGGAATGGTCGCGACCTCTTCCTGTACCACATGCTCGGGAAGTACGAAGATCTCTCCGTATTCATTGTTGAATTTTGTTGCAATGTCACGTGTCATCTCCACGTGCTGTATCTGGTCTTTTCCTACGGGTACTTTTTGCGTGTCGTAGAGTAAAATGTCTGCTGCCATCAGCACAGGGTAAGAGAAGAGGGCATGGTTTGCAGAGATCCCTTTGGCAACCTTGTCTTTGTAGGAGTGTGCACGTTCAAGCAGTCCCATAGGGGTGAACTTGGAGAGGATCCAGTAGAGTTCAAGGACTTCAGGCACATGACTCTGTACCCAGAAGGTGGTTTTTTTCGGGTCAAGTCCAACAGAAAGATAGTCTACAGCTGCATCGACAGTATATTGTTTCAGTGTTTCTGCATCTTTGGAAGTGGTCAAAGAGTGATAGTTCGCTATAAAAGTAAAGAGTTCATTCTCTTCCTGAAGTTCGATCATTGGCTTCATTGCCCCAAAATAGTTTCCTATATGAAGTTTTCCTGAAGCCTGGATTCCTGTGAGTACGCGCATGATGTCTCCTGCAATAATTTGGAGAATTATAGCAGGAAAGCGTTGAGATTCTGTAGGGTGCGTAATCACGCACCACATATTTAGATTTGCATACAAGAAATATACATGCCGAAAGGCTTAACAAAAGGTGCGTGACTACGCACCCTACGCGGGAATGCATCTTTCGCTTGTTTCTAATCTTCCTCTTAATCTTAACTGTGGCGTTGTTTCTCTCTTCATTTTTTTCTCAAAGAGAGTGATGACTACGTCACCGCTTCGCTTCACTAAAGAAAAAACGAAGCAAAGTTAGCAAATGCGGTTCACGTTAGTGAAAACTTCTTTAGAAAAAATCGTCGTGGCTCTCAAATCGCTGCGCTTTCAAGGGTGTTCGTAGGGACAGGGCACGCTTTGCGTGATTTAATGAGGGATTTTTTTCAAAAATCGTTGACTTTTGTATTCTCTTTGTGTCATCGTTATATATGAACGCTGAACGCTGAACGCTGAACACTGAACGCTCTATTCGTATTCGTCTTCATCCATACGCTGCCCGCGTTTACGTGCAACAATATCCAAAGGCACACCCTCAAAATCAAACTTCGATCTGAAGAAGTTTGAGAGGTAACGTCTGTAGGAGAAGTGTACAAATTCCGGTCTGTTTGAAATGAGTGCGATCTTTGGCGGTTTGGTCTCATACTGGGCAGCAAACTTAATGTTGACCACTGCACCGTTGTGAGCCGGTACATGGTGTCTTCTAATGGCTTCACGGAGTGTGTCATTCAATGTAGAAGTAGGGATACGCTGCTGGTAACGTTTGTAGATCGCTGTGATCTGGTCAAGGATTTTGTGTACACGCAGACCCGTTTTTGCTGAAATAGTAATGAATGGTGCATAATGTAAAAATTTTAACTCATCACGAATGTCATCCACTACCTCTTCATAGGTACGCTCTTCATTAATATCCCACTTATTGAGAACAATGAGACAACCTAAACGATGCTCTTCAATGAGTCCTGCTACTCTTTCATCAAGTTCTGAAATTTGTTGTGTGGAATCGAGCATAAGCAGTACCAGGTCTGCTTTTTTCAGCATTTCTGTGGTTCTTGTCAAGGCGTATTTCTCAATACCGACAATTTTACTTCGTCTTCTGATCCCGGCTGTGTCCACAAAGGTAATTTCATGGTCATCATACTCTATCATTTCATCAATAGGGTCAATAGTCGTACCCGCAACATCGGAAACGACTGAACGCTCTTCACCAAGCAGGGCATTGAGCAGGGAAGATTTACCTGTGTTAACACGGCCAATGATGGCCACAGAGATCTTGTTGTCCAACACCTCTTCTGTACTGTTGATGTCACGCACGATCTCAGCAAAAGGATCGATCTCCTCATCTTCTTCAAGTGCCAAGCCTTCAGGCTCCTCTTCTATGGCCGGAATATGCTCTTCCATCCAGGTATAAAAGTCATTGAAATAACGGTTATGAGAGACAGACATAGGGAAAGTGGCATCTGCACCAAATTCCAGAAACTCCCAGTAACGCTCTTCTTCTTTGTCATTGTCAATTTTGTTGACCACGAGTGCAAGCGGTTTGTTCAGTGCCTGAAGTTTGTAAAAAAGCTCTTTGTCCTCTTCATCGGGAATAGTTTTTCCGTCTACCATGTAGATGATGACATCGGCCAATTCTGCTGCACGGAGTGAAAAGGCTGCGACTTTGGAAAAGAGGTCGGAAGAGTAGTCGATCCCCCCTGTGTCAATGACTTCAAATTCACGGTTACCTGAAATGGTCACCACACGTTTTTTAATGTCTCTGGTTGTTCCCGCCATATCGGAGGTAATAGCATCACGCTGTCTTGCCAAACGGTTAAAGAGGGAAGATTTTCCCACATTCGGACGACCGACAATGGCTACTTTTTTGAGTGTTTGTTCTTGCATAAATAATTCTTTTGTATTGAAATGTAGGGTTGGCTTCAGCCGACCTAATAATGGTTATGTATCAATGGTCGGCTGAAGCCAACCCTACACAACGTATAATTGTTAGAATTATACCATATTTTTAGTGGGGAGAGATTCCACATAAATACTCTGCGAAGGAAAAGCAAACCCCGACCCGTTCTTCTCTACAATTCCCATGATCTTCAAATGAATATCTTCACGTATCTCCAGGTATTTGGCCCAATTGGCGGTTTTCGTGAAGGTGTAGATGAAAATGTTCAAAGAGGAGTCACCAAAAGTATCGAAATTGACCATCAGAGAATCTCCTTGAGAGATGCCTTCATGTGCCTGTAACATGGCTTTTATCTCTTGAATGATTTGCATGATCTGTTCAGAATTGGTTGCATAGGTGAGACCAATATGCATTTTGATACGACGAATACCCCTGCGGGAAAAATTTTCTATAGGGTTGTTGGCCACAATGTGGTTGGGAACGGTAATGAGTGATTTTTGGAAAGAGCGTATTTTGGTGGTTCTCATACCCACATCTTCCACCACACCTTCAACACCATCTACTTTGATCCACTCGCCGATGCGGATCGATTTGTCTGCAAGGAGGGCAAAAGAGCCAAAGAGGTTGGAAGCGGTGTCCTTGGCTGCAAGTGCGAAGGCCAGACCACCCAGACCCAGAGAAGCCACAACAGCAGTGACATTGATGCCCCAGACCATCAGCATGCCGGCCAGACCCATACCCCCAACAAGGATCTTGATCATGGCAATGATAAAGTTACCCATTTCATGTGAAAGGTCTTTGTTGAATTTGGCGGTGGCTTCATAGACAAGACCACGCAGCGCTTCAATAATGGCAAGGATCGCCCAGAAAATGGTGTAAACAACTAGAGTATCAAGGATCTTTTTAATGACAGCCGGTTCATTAAAGATCAATAAAAAGAAGATGTGTACCGCGATGATAATAAAGGCAAAACGAATAGGCCCTTTGAGGGCAGAAATGACCTTGTCATCATAATAAGTATTGGTACTTTTGGCCAGATTTTGTAAAAAAACAAGAATGATCTTGGTGAAGACCTTACGTAGACCCAATACCAGAAAAAAGAGGACTGTGGCAACAATGAGGTTGGCTAAAGGAATACCAAAATAGTCTTCTGAAAGAAAAGGGTACTTTTCGTAAAGAGGTGCCAGCCGTGTCTGTACACTTAGGATGATGTCTGTATCTAAGCTGTCTATTACTTTGAGTGATTGCGTTGCATTCTGTTCTGCTGTTGCCATTCTGTTTTCCCTTGACCTTTATTCATACTATTATAGTACAATTCAGCACAAAGTCTATCACTTTTTTATCTGACATTTCACAAGGCTTTAGCATACCACCCTTCATAGTTGGGTAGTAATTACCGCTCACAATATCTTTATGGGCAAGGTTTTCAGCATAAATTTTAAGAAGATCACCTCCCAGGAGGGTCTCTTTTCTTAAAAGATAGCGTTGACCCTGGTAGATGATATTGGAAGCACCGGTTGGTAAAGCCAGCAGCTTTTCATAAAATTCGGTCTTATTCATACTCAGGATTATAGCGAAAAATGACGCATTCCATTTGTCGGAGTGAGGGCACCCCGACCTACAACAAATTATGATACACTTCCAAAAAAATTTGAGGACTCATTTTGCGCAATACCATTAAGAACATGGACAGAGGAATACTCTTTATGTTACTGGCATCACTCTCTTTTGCTGCCATGGGTGGTTTTGCCAAGGTGGTTTCACAGGTTCTGCCTCCTGTCGAAGTGACATTTTTCCGTAATATTTTTGGTGTAGTTCTGGTGGGTCTGGCCATCTATAAAGTCCCTTTGAAACAGAAAGGCGGAAAACCATTCCTACTACTTTTTAGAGGCTCTATGGGCTTTGCCGCACTCCTGGCCTATTTTTATATTATGGCGCATATCCCTCTTGGAGAAGCAGTCACTTATAACAAAACATCCCCTATATTCGTGGCCATTTTTGCCTACCTGTTTTTAGGTGAGAAACTGCATAAAAGTGCATTGTTGGCCATTGTCATCGGTTTTGTGGGGATCGTACTGGTCGCACAGCCACAGGGAGGATCTTTTGACAAATATGACATTCTAGGAATCTTTTCAGGTATTGGTGCAGCCCTGGCTTATACCTCCATACGGGAACTGCGGGCGTATTATGACACCCGTGCCATTGTGATGTCTTTTATGGGAGTGGGAACCATCGCCCCGCTTCTTTTGATGCTTGTGACCCCCTATGTGACTGTGTCTGAAG
>JALSUP010000112.1 GCA_027071315.1 Sulfurovum sp. | reverse complement strand
TTAATAAAATAAAAAAAGTTATTATCGATGATGAACCATATGAATACCTAAATGAAGGACAAGCATATATTAATCAAAATATATTAGAAATAATTGAATATGGCGAAGCAATTTCTTTTAACATCCAACTCGTTTTGCAAGACGATAGAGATATTTTTAATGACTTAACAATTGATTTAAATAATATGTATGATGTTGATTTTATCCATCGTTCTTTTTTGGAGGAAGCAGTGGAATATCTAGGGTATCTTAGTCGTGATGAGCTCAATGATATAGTAAATGATTCATACAATTATCTGGAATATGAAATTGATTTAAGTGCTTATAAAAATGAAAATTTGAATACACTCGAATTGGATTTTTTATATGAAGACATATTTGATGATATTTATTCATTACCCTCTCGTTACGGTTATCATTTTAGAAATTCAGTTCAAAAAATGGAACCTGAAGAGCAGATCAATTTTTTGTCTGAAATACTTTCAAAATTATATAAATCTGATATAGATAAGCTAGAATATGAGAGACGTATAATTGAACTTTTAATTGCAAGAAAAGAGGTTGTAAAGAGGATACCTTTAATACAAACATATAAATTGGAAAATACTTTACCAGAATTTCCTTTAGAGGATGAAAGTGTATTTGTAGGATATCTCCAACTTAAAAATATTTTACTAAATAGTTTTCAGTTTAAGAATTTTGCAAACAAATTGATATCCAACAAAGGTGTTCCAAATATATTTTATGAGGATAAACCTGTTCAACATGAGCCAAAAAATTTAGGCCGTTTTTTTGATCTTATAAATGAACAAAAGAGGTCTGAAAATTGTCAAATCTGAAAATTTTGGAGATTTTACAAGCTATAGCGGATATCACTTTCAAACGATCATAGATAAATACCCGCAAAGTAATTTAGCGGATGATGCAGCCTATGCGTTAATATATATCATAACGGATGATGTGTACAATTTTGATGATGCAAAAATAGAGAGAAAAAAATTATTGCAATTCATGAAAACATACCCAAAGAGTAATTTGATTAATACTGCAACAAACAGAGTAAAAGCGATCGACTACGATATCAAGCATGGTGTATCAACCATTATGGATTAAAAATTACCATTCAGTAATCTGTCATAGTAGTCAACCACCCGCTGATCCACATGCACCACGCGATGCAGATACTGCGTCAGATCCCCTCTTCCAAAGTCTATCTTCAGTCGCTTGGGGTCTATGGCGCGTGAGATGGCCACATAGAACTGACTCGGGGCAAAGATGTTGTCTACATTGCAGACGAGGTTATCGATACTCATTCCCTGTGACTTATGAATTGTCACAGCGTAGGCCAGTTTCAAAGGAAACTGCGAAAGTGTTGCCAGTGAAATGGTCTCTATGCTTCCGTCATCTTTTACTGCCATATCGAGCAGATCAAAGTCATGTCTTTCCACCCGGACATACTCATCTTCTTTCTGGACGATCAGGTAGTCATCTTCTATCTTGTGCAGTATGCCACGTTCCCCATTGACGAATTTACCCCATTTATTGACCGTGAACAGTATGGGGACACCTTCTTTGAGTGTCAACTGTTCCGAAATGGGCAGCATCTTCTTCCAGCCTGACAGTTTCTTTTCATGCACTTTACCGAACATTTCCACATTGGCAAAAAGAATAGTCTCTTCACTCTCAAGTTCATTGATCTTGGCTCTGTTGGTCTGTTCTACTTCAAGGTTGCGTCCAAAAAGGTAGATAGGGTCTTTTTCCAGACTCTCATTGTTCCAGAGTCTGGACATGAAGTCTATGACCTCCTCATCACAGACACCTTTACGCACTTTCGAGAGGATGTAAGTGAATTCGGCATCTGTCGTACGCTTCATCTCTGTAAGTTCTATGACCATCAGATCAAAACGATCCCAGGCCATGGACTCAAAAGCATAGAGTTTTTCACCAAAGACATCGTTTGATCGGCTCGGTTTCTGCACAGGCGGCAGTTGAAAGAAGTCACCTACGAAAAGTACTTTACCCAGGTAACCATAGTTGTTGAGTCTGTAGGCGATCATATCGAGCAGATGGGTACTGACCATGGAGATCTCATCTATGATGATCAGGTCTGTGGCTTTGAGTACTTTTTTGAGGTCAGACAAACGCTTTTTGGCACGTTTGTCTCCCACATTGAGTTCATCAAAATTGGAAGCAATACCAAAGACAAAAAAACTGTGTACGGTAAAGCCGCCGATGTTTACCGCAGAAACCCCTGTAGAACCAAGAGAAACCACCTGTTTACCGCGTTTACGGTAGTCGCTGATGACTTCATTGGTAATGTAGCTTTTACCGACACCTGCACCCCC
>JALSUP010000111.1 GCA_027071315.1 Sulfurovum sp. | reverse complement strand
TTATGAAAAAAATCTTTGCAATGCCACCGTGCCGTACCCTCATGTCATCACAACACTGGAACAGTTAAAAGAGAAATATACCCTTGCCATTGTCACGAACAAACCCTATGCCTTTGTTTCACCTATTCTAAAAGGTTTGGGTATGGATGCACTCTTTTCACTCATTTTGGGAGGAGACAGCCTCCAAGAGAAAAAGCCCCACCCCCTGCCTCTGCTTCATGTCTGTGAAGTCTTAGGGGTCCCTACGGAAGAGGCGGTCATGGTAGGAGACTCTAAAAACGATATTTTAGCCGCCAATGCCTGCAATATGGACTCTGTGGGCGTCACCTATGGCTATAATTACGGAGAAGATATCGCTGTGCATAAACCAACAGTCATCATTGATGATTTTGCAAAATTAACAACATACCTGTAGGGTGAATTTTATCCACCACTCAAGGAACGCTGCATACAATCACACGCTCGCCGAAAGGCATAATTACTTGGGTATACGACTTCAGTCGTATGTCAGCGACTGAAGTCGCTGCTCCGGTGTACTTAAAGCCATAAATGAACAAAAGAAAGGAAAGAAAATGCCAAAAAGTAAAGCCAACATAGCCATCGTCGGTGGAGGCGTAGCCGGTGCTTCAACCGCACTCTACCTGGGTTCTCTGGGTCTGAATGTCACACTTTTTGAAAAAGAGAAGAGCCTTGTCAACGGTCCTCCTTTCTGTCACCTGCATGCCGGAGGAAACCTTTACCGTGAGATTTCTGATGCACAATGCATCAAACTGCTCAAACAGTCTATTGATTTTCTGCGTTTCTACCCTTTTGTTGTAGACTACAGACCCACGGTCATTGCCCTGCCTACCACAGATGCCGGTACACCTGAAGCACTCCTGCCGCGACTGGAAATGCTGAGTAAAGAGTATGCCGGGCTCATTGAAGCAGATGCATCCAATAAAGTGCTTGGAGAGAGTACAGCGTACTACCGATGCTACAGCAAAGAGGAGATTGAAGCCTTAAAAAACAGAGAGTTCGTTGCTAAGCCTAACACTAGTGACGAGTGGATGATTCCTGTGGCAAAAACCCTGGACCTTGAAAAAGTACAGTTTCCGCTTATTCTTGTACAGGAGTATGGATTGAACCTTTTCCGTCTCGCTTCAGGGCTTACACTCTTATTGGAAAGCATGGACAATATTACCCTTCTGAACAATGCTGTGGTCAGCAATATACAGGAAACATGGCAGACCCCGGGATGGTCTCTCTCCTATGTCAAAGAGGACCACTCCCATACAGAACATTTCGACTATCTCATTAATGCAGCAGGGTTCAGGTCCGGAAAAATTGATGACCTCATTGGCGTTGAGTGTGAGCGTATGGTCGAGTTCAAAGCTGCCTATGTGAGTCAATGGGAAAGCTGCTGCGAGACACTCTGGCCGGAGATCATCTTTCATGGCGAACGCGGGACACCAAGAGGTATGGGACAGTTCACCCCCTACCCGGGCGGCTATTTTCAGCTTCACGGTATGACCAAAGAGATCACACTCTATGAAGACGGACTGGTTGCCTCTTCTCTTGTCAGTTGTCAGCCTCACCTCAAAGCAAATTTCATAGAGAAAATAGAAAAATCCTGGAGTAAAGAGGAGACAGAGGAGCGTACAGAGTCTGCCATCAAACACCTTTCACAGTTCATTCCTGCCTTTTCAGAAGCAAAAGTGGGTTCCAAGCCTCTCTTTGGCGCACAGCAGATACCCGGTTCCGACCCCACTCTGCGTGTGGCAGAAGTCTCATTCCCTGCAAAACGCTATGCACGTTGTGAAATCGTCAAAGTCTCGTCAACCCTGGACATGATCGATGCCATTACAGCACAGCTTATTGACCTTGGGTATTTGGATGAAAAGGTAAAGGGAAAAAGAGAGATAGAAGCCTTTAAAGCACTCTCCGATGAAGCCGTTACAGACTTTGGAGAAACACTCTGTAAAGAGCGTGAATATCCCAAACTTCTGGCACACAGAAATGTTGGAAAACCGTAGGGTGCGTAATCACGCACCTTTTGTTTGGCCTTTCGGCATATGTTTTATGGTATGCCGGTTTGTGTATGTGGTGCGTGAGTACGCACCCTACGCGAAAGCATAAAACCAGATGATTAGAAAGTTAAAATTCGTTACGCAAAATGATGACTCTTACAGCTAAAGCGCTTCTCATTTTTCACTACTTCAGCAAACACGGTCAAAGGCAATTCCAACGCATTTGCAACTTCTTCAACCGCTTCCAAATGCTCCTTTTTAAAGCCAATGAGCATTTCATACTCTTCCCCGGAAAGCCCCTCTTCATCGTTGATATTTTTTAATAGTTTAAATCCATATTTATTAATATCTAAAAGTTTGTTCGTATCGCAGTAGAGTCCGTCTGAAATATCCATACCGACAGAGAGGAACGGTCTTGCTTTTTCTATGAATTCTGCCCGTAACTGCGGTTCATAAAAACGTGCATTTTCTGAAATTTCATGTCCCTGGAAAAGCTGCATAAGGTTATGCTTGCTCTCTCCTAATGTACCCGTATATGCCAGAAGCTCACCCTCCTCCAGACCCAGACGCAAAAGAGGATCTTCACTCTCTGAAATGATGGTAATGGAGAGATGCAGTTTATCTCCCCCAACTGTATCTCCCCCAATAATTTCACAGCCAAATTCCCTTGCTGTTTTTTCAAGACTTTTGCTGAGTGTATCAATGTCTTCATGACTCAAATCGGAAGGTAAAGAAACCGTTACCAAAGCATATTTGGGTTTGGCATTCATCGCCACAGCATCAGAAAGGTTCACTAGCATCGCTTTGCGCCCTATCTGTGCCAGGGTCATCCACTCACGTTTGAAATGCACATCTTCGAAAAAAGCGTCCATACTGTAAAGTGTCTTGCCGATCACCGCAGCATCATCCCCAATGTACTTTGAGCTTAATTGACTGATCAGGTAGTGTTCTTTATCCATATTATACCCTTGTATTTCCCTCTAAATTGGCAAAATTGTAACATACTTTAGACTATT
Organism: Sulfurovum sp.; assembly: GCA_027071315.1. GTDB lineage: Bacteria > Campylobacterota > Campylobacteria > Campylobacterales > Sulfurovaceae > Sulfurovum. Next base: position 5,105 of record JALSUP010000111.1, on the reverse strand, counting down.
TTAGGTTTGTGCTTATAGAGTATAGTAATTAGTAGTATAAATAGATATAATCGCATTAATATATAAACCAAGGGATACACCTATGCAGCACACGTTAGAAGTCAGAGCATTCTTTTTTAATGCCAAGACAGATTATTTACCTTATTATAAAAACTTTAAAATGACACTCGATGCAGACGACAGCGTTGAGAAGATCCTGGCTGAAGTCAAAGCACAAAATGAAGACTTTGCCTACCCGACAGAGAAACTTATATTCAAGATCAACGATCTTGTGGTACTAGGTTCGGAAACCGTTGGCAATGTCGCCAACAGACTGGGAACATCTTTGCAGATTGACCCAGTACTCTCTTACCGTTCAAATCACTGCCTTATCATCAACGATGATGACTTCATGCAGAAGTTTGAGCTATTGGCAGACTATGCAAGCGATGAGGACAAAGCCTATTATGAGTCACTTTATGCCCTGCACTATGCGTCTGAAACCTATAAATTTTCTCATGACTATGTCGGTGATGCTATTCTGCTTCTTGCGCACCGCATTATTGCCAACGCGCCTGAGCACAAAAAGGCTGTTCTGGAAGCTATCTCTGACCCTTATGACGGACTGGTGGCCTGTGAGTATGAAAATAACCTCTTTAATGCCGCTTTCCACACAAAAGAAATAGACGACCTCAATGCTATGATAGAGAGAAAAGAAAAAAAGTGTATTTTAGACAAAGTGACAGAAACGATGTCTAAAAAAGCACTCCATACTTTTGACAAAGAGAACATAGAAGGAACCAACGTTGCCTGTTATGCCGGAGACAGCGGTCTGCTTGATGAAATACATGACAAGATCCTTGCAAACGGCGGAAAAGTCATTGACTTCCCACGCGCCACTAAACTTACAGGTGTCTCACTTCTTGGTAAGCAGGACAACCTTGCATTCCTAAAAGCAGCGAGAACGCTTTTAAATGCCTTAGATTCCGGGGCAGAACTTTTGGTCGTAGCCAAAACGAGCAATATGGAAATGATGACAAAACACTTTGCTTCCATCCAGAAACGTATAGGGAGAGAGATCCCTCTGCCACTCATTTCAGCTAAAGATTTTGATGCACTTTGCCAAAAAGAAGAAGTAGCATAATTTATTCGCACGACGTATAACCTCCATTACCCGGCCTGCATCTCTGTCAATCAGAGACAGGCACGACGCGATGAGTATTACCCATCTGAAACAAACCCCTCCTTTTCACGCCATATTCCCTACTATTAACCAAATTGAAATTAAACTGAAGATATAATAAAAGCAAATTGCAAACAAAAGGATATAGATATCATGAATAACACTTCAGATGTTAAAATCTACGAATATGACGCTGTCATCATTGGTTCCGGTTTGGCTGGTCTGGCTGCGGCCAAAGAGCTGACAGAAGCCGGAAAACGCACGGCCGTTATTACAAAACTTCACCCGCTCCGTTCCCACTCAGGTGCGGCACAGGGTGGAATCAACGCTGCCCTCGGGAAAGAAGACTCCACAGAACTTCACGAGTTCGATACTGTTAAAGGTTCTGACTACCTGGCAGACCAGGACTGTGTTGAGCTTATGTGTTCCAAAGCGCCGGAGACGATCCGCTGGGCTGAAAGAATGGGATGTGTTTTCTCAAGAGATGAAGAAGGTGATATCGCTATTCGTCCTTTTGGCGGCCAGTCAAAGCCCAGAGCCTGTTATGCGAAAGACAGAACAGGTCTGGCACTGCTTCAGGCTGTTTATGAGCAGGCATTCCGTGCCGGTGTTGAGATCTTCGATGAATGGTATGCCGCTGACCTCATTTATAAAGACGGAAAAGTTTCCGGTGTGGCTGCCTATGACATCAGAAACTCCCAACCGGCTATTTTCAATGCTAAGGTAACGATGTTCGCTACGGGCGGACACGGTAGAGCATATAGATTTAACTCCAATGCCCATGCGAACACAGGGGATTCACTCTCTATTGTGGCACGTCACGGTCTTCCATTGGAAGATATGGAGTTTGTACAGTTCCACCCGAGTGGACTGGGTGGTTCAGGGGTACTCATCTCTGAAGCAGCACGTGGTGAAGGTGGTAGACTCTTTAACTCTGAGGGTGAAAGATTTATGACCAAGTATGCACCAAATGCCATGGAGCTTGCTTCTCGTGATGTCGTTTCCCGTGCTATTATGGAAGAGGTACGTCAGGGAAAAGGTGTTGGTAAAGACGGTCAGTCTGTGAACATTGACCTTACGCACCTTGATCCGGAGATCATTTTGACACGTTTGCCTGAACTTCGTGAACTTGCCATTGCCTTCCAGGGACAGGATATGCTTAAAGAGCCTATCCACATTTCGGCAACAGCACACTACTCTATGGGTGGTATTCCAACGAATATTAACTGTCAGGTACGTAAAACACCTACTGAAATGGTAGAAGGTTTCTACGCTGCGGGTGAGTGTTCCTGTGTTTCTGTGCACGGTGCGAACAGACTGGGTGCGAACTCTGTCCTTGAAGCACTTTTCTTTGGACGTCATGCCGGTGAAAACATGGTAAAAGCCTTAGATGAAGGTATTGAACTCAGACCGGCATCGGTAGAAGATGCACAAAACATGCTAGATGAAATGCATACGCTTAAAACTTCCAACGGTAATGAATCAGTGCCTAAACTCAGAGAAGAGTTACAAATAGGTATGACTGCCGATGCAGGTGTCTTTAGAAGCAAAGAGTCACTTGAAAGACAGATCAAACTCATTGACGACCTACTTGTACGTTTCAAGAACATCCGAATTGATGACAAGTCGAACACTTTCAACACAGACCTTCAGGAAGCCATTGAACTTGGGCACATGTTGGAATTCTCAAAATTCATCGTTGTAGGTGGTTTGAACAGAGAAGAGAGCCGTGGTGGTCACTTTAGAGAAGACTTCCCGACCAGAGACGATGAAAAGTTCCTGAAGCACACTTACGCCTATATGGATAAAAAGTTTAACATTAGCCTTGAGTGGGGTGATGTTGTGCTTGGTAAGTTTGAGCCTAAAGAAAGAACATATTAAGGAGGTCATGATGAATAACGATACTAGAAAAGTTACGATAAAAGCATTCAGATTCAACGCTGAAACTGACTACCTTCCCTACTATAAACAGTATGAGATGGAAGTTGGAAAAGATGAGTTGATCCTTGACCTTATGAACAAGATCAAGTGGGAACATGACGGTTCTTTCTCTTACAGACGTTCATGCCGTCACGGTATTTGTGGGGCCTGTGCCATTAAAGTCAATGGTAAAGCAACACTTGCCTGTAAGCATAACGCTATGGAACTTCTTGACCTGTTCGACAATGAACTGGTCTTTGAACCGTCAAGTAAAAAGCGTGTGGTCAAGGACATGATCATCGACAAAGCTGACTTCTGGGAGAAGCATGCTGCCGTACAACCGTATGTGGTTGCAGACGTTGATGCTCACCCTGAACACGAGAGCAAGCAAAGCATTGCAGAGTTTGACAAATTCCTCGACTCTGACCTTTGTATTCAGTGTGGTGCCTGTCACTACTCCTGCCCTGCCCTTGAAGTCAACCCTGACTACCTCGGGCCTGCAGCATTGAACGCTGCTTACAGATTTACCGTAGACACAAGAGACAACGCAGGTAAAGAGAGACTTGAACTCACATCTGAGCCTGGTGTGGGTGTCTGGGACTGTGTGAAATGTTTCGAATGTGCAGAAGCCTGTCCAAAAGAGATCAACCCTATTGAGAAGATCACTAAACTTCACAACATGCAGTTTGAGCAGGGTGTGGCAAAAAGCAATGTGGCAACACGTCACGCTGAAGGTTTTGTACGAAGCATCAGAAAGCACGGTTTCCTTGATGAAGCAGACATTGTTGTCTACTCTGAGGGTTACCTTGGTATGTACAAGCACCTCAAAACTGCGGTGAAAATGATGAAAGCAGGTAAGATCCACTGGCAGGACGGTATTCCGTTCATTGACAATATGCCGAAGATCAAAAACCTTGACGAAGTCCAGAAACTCATTGAAATTTCAATGACAAATAAGCTGTAAGGAGAAAAGATGAGCAAATTACACTACGCACTGTTTACAGGTTGTACAGCAAAACAATCTACCCCGGAACTACTTTCATCTACACTTGCAGTAGCTGAGAAACTTGGTATTGAAATTACGATTTTGGAAGAGGCTTCCTGTTGTGGTGCTTCCCACCTTCAGGATTTTGACGAATTTCTGGCGCATGTACTGAATGCCAGAAACATTTGTTATGCAGAAAAGCTTGGTCTCACCATGATCACTATCTGTAATACTTGTCAGTTGAACTCTGCTATGACCAAACACGCTTTAGACACTGACCCTGAGCTTAAAGCACGTGTCAATGAAAAGCTTGCAGAAGTCGGACTTGAGTACAAAGGGACTTCAGAAATTAAACACTTCCTCTATACACTTATTGACGAGTATGGACTAGATAAGATCAAAGACAAAGTAACCGTACCTCTTTCACACTTGAACATTGCACCATTCTACGGTTGTCACAACATCAGACCTTCTGAGTTACACCACGGAAGCAACAATGGAGAGAACCCGTACAACCCGACTTCACTTGACCAGCTTATTGGCGCACTTGAGGGTCACCCGGTGAACTATTCTCATAAAAACAAGTGTTGTGGTTTCCATGTTGAGCTTCAGGCGAACCATACGTCAGAGTTACTGACAGGTAACGCCCTTCTCGATGCCATTGACAACAATGCAGACATGATGGTCACTCCCTGTCCTCTCTGTCACCTGAAAATGGATACATACCAGGATGATGTAGCCAAAGTGATGAACCGTGACGTTGAGTTGCCTGTACTTCACATGCCTCAAATGGTCGCTCTTGCACTCGGTTGTACCGAAAAAGAGATCGGCTTGAACTTCCACGTTCAAAAAGCGGCACATATCATTCCAGAGAAAGTAACCGCGTAAACATATAAAATTGTGGTGCGTGGTTACGCACCCTTGTATAATCCAAATAAGAGATAAAGATGCTAATCTTGTCTCTAAGGATTAAGGGTAGATCGGACCACCCTAAAGCATTAATATAGTCAAAAATATTAGAAGATATATTTGAGTATT
>JALSUP010000110.1 GCA_027071315.1 Sulfurovum sp. | reverse complement strand
CTCTACTTCTTTCTGGCCTATGTGATCGTCTCTATGCTGGTGAGTTTGTCAGCAGATAAAATGTTACATAAGCAGAAGGCTTAAATCACCATCTCCACATCGTCATGGTCTGAAAAATATTTGAAGATACGGTTTCTCTCCTCTTCGCTATCGACTGTACAGGAAGCATTATAGGTCGTGAACTTACCTGTTTTTGATGTGTTTCCTATGGAGCAGAGGTGCTCTTTGTTACCTTCGATCTTCATGATCTCTTTAATACATTTTTCCAAAGCCTCTTTGTCTCTACCGATAATTTTAAAGCCCCAGTTCGTCGGGTACGTGATCTCTGGTTTTTCCGGGGTGTTGTTGTCTAATACTTTCATGCTCTGTTCTCCTTCTTTCTGTTAAAGTCGCCGGAGTTTCCTCCGGATTTGTGTTCCAGCTGTACATTTTTGATGACCATGCCTTTGTCAATGGCTTTGAGCATATCATAAATGGTGAGTAGCCCCACGCTGACACCGGTCAGGGCTTCCATCTCTACACCGGTCTGTCCGTTCAGTTTTGCAGTCACTGTCAGTTTGAAGCCCGGCAGTCCGGGTAACTCTTCAATGTCTGTTTTGACAGAGGTGAGCATAAGCGGGTGGCACATGGGGATGAGTGTGGAAGTTTGCTTTGTCCCCTGGATCGCCGCAATGACCGCTGTCTGGAGTACAGGGCCCTTTTTCGCAGTGTTTGCAATGACGGCATCAAAGGCTGGTTGTCCCACTTCGATGATGCCTGAGGCAGTGGCGATACGTGTGCTTGGAGCTTTGTCTCCGACATCGACCATTTTGGGTTTATTCTGTTCGTCTAAGTGTGTTAAATTCACAAGGACTCCTCAATTTTTCTCTCATTTTATCATAAATAATGACGTAAATAAAATAATAATGACGAAATAAGTGATATTGTGACGCTTTAAATGTTAATTTTAAGGTATTTTTAACATCAAATAGTCTAGAATCATTTAAATCATTCAAAGGAGTGTTATGAATTATGCCTATTTACGACAGATGCCGGACAGTCGCAGTATGTCAGAACAGCAGCGCAATATTCTCTCATATGCTCTGTCAAAAGGTTTGGAGATAGACAAAGAGGTTGTGGAGTATTCCAACAAAAACAATCCGATAGAAGAGCGTGACAAGTTCGAAACTTTTTTACAGTCTATGGAAGCGGGCAGTGTGGTACTTGTCGATACACTCTCCTCTTTGAGTAACCGGGCAGAAGAGATGATAAAAGTGATCAACTGTATGTTGAGCAGAAAAATTGAATTGCATATTGCCGGTACACAGACTGTGATGAACCGTGAGGCACTGGTAGTGGATATATTTCCGTTATTAAATGATCTTCGGGAAGAGCAGAAGGCAAAGTCGAGCCAGATCGGACGTCCTAAAGGCAGCCGCTCCTCTTCCAAGTTCGACAGCTATCAGCCTCAGATCATCGGCTACCTGAAAGAGGGTATGAATGTCTCTGCCATTGCCAGAACGTTAGGGGTGAGCCGAAGCTCCCTGAAAGACTATATTGAGTCAAGAGGCTTAAGAGAGTTAATAGAGGGCTCATGGATGGAGATCATCCCGCCTAAAGAGTTGAATGGAGAGGATAATACCCTGCTGGTATGTCCTTTTGAACAAGAGAAAATTAAAAAACAGGAAAGGATACACTAGATGAAAACAGTTACAGAAGAAAAATCAAAGCCGCTAAAAAATCAGGCAAAAGAGTATTTGAAAGGATGGGTTCCGTACCGTATTAAACGTTACTGGGCCTATGTGATCGCAACAACCATTGCACTTGTGATGCCGTGGATCACCATTAACGGGAATCACCTTTTCCTTTTGAGTTTTGACCATAAGAAACTGCACCTTGCCGGGGTTGCCTTTGATATGCAGGAGCTTTACCTCATGCCATTCCTGCTGATGCTCCTGTTCTTGGGTATTTTTGCCGTCACAGCAGTCGGTGGTAGAGCCTGGTGTGGATGGGCCTGTCCACAGACCATTTTCCGTGTTATTTACAGAGATGGAATTGAGACAAAGCTTCTTGGGCTTCATAAGCGTATTAAGAACAAGCAGAAAAAACCGGATATGTCCAAAACGGAGAATCAGGTAAAGAAGGTCATTGCGATCCTGCTCTGGTCTATTCTGGCCTTTATCGCTGCAGCTGACTTCCTGTGGTTCTTTGTGCCGCCAAATGAGTTCTTTGCCTATATACAGCATCCGGGTGAGCATATGATGCTTGTGGGTATCCTTATTGGTACGGCTGCATTCATTATTGTGGATGTGGTCTTTATCAAAGAAGATTTCTGTATCTATATCTGTCCTTACAGCCGTGTACAGTCCGTACTTTATGATGATG
>JALSUP010000109.1 GCA_027071315.1 Sulfurovum sp. | reverse complement strand
TAAGATTATAACAAATAATGGTGAATATGAGCTAAGAGAGGGTATCAGTGAGTAAAAATGTAAAAGTATAAAAAGAGGAGGAGAATAAAAGCTTCAAAAGCATCAGACCCGAAAGTCTAAATGCTTCTGAAAAGAAGTCTTACTTCATTGCAGCAATATGATCAGCTACAGCCTGAAGAGTAGCATCATCCATAGACGCTACCTGACCTTTCATAACAGCACCCATACCGTGTTGGTTAAGAGTTCCTGCTTTGTAACCTTTAAGTTGCTCTAGTGTTTTAGCAGCATCTTGACCTGTAATGATTGCAGATTTACCAAGTGCAGCTTTTTCACCGTTTGCACCGTGACAACCGGCACATTTAGCAAATGCAGCAGCTCCATCAGCCATAAGTAGTGTAGATCCAGCGAATAACATTGCGATTGCGATTTTTTTCATATTGATTCCTTTTGAAATTTTTTTTGTAAATGAAGTATAACATAGTAACTTTAAAGCCAATGTTATACTTCTAATAACTTTTAGACATAACGAACGTTATGCAAAAGTCAAATTAGCAAGAAGGTACGTTACCTGAATCAGATGCATACTCATATGAGAAATCATAAACATCGTTTACATATTTGTCTTTCAACTTAAGACCTGGGCAGATTTTACCAGCTTCAGCAGCGAATTTACCGGCACCTTTGATCTTTTCCCACTCACCTTGAGTGTGCTTAGTAGCAAATTTAGCACCAGAGAAACCACATGCAGATTTCATTTTCTTCATGTAGATCTTTTTACCTTTGTTAGCGTCTGCAGAAGCAGTTGTTGAAAATACAGCAAGTCCAAGTAAAGCAGCTACTGCCAATTTAGTCATTTTAGTCATGTTCATCCTTTTAATTTATGTTATTGAAACAGAAGAATGATAACATCTAATTGTGAAAAGATTGTGAGGTAATTAAAAAAGAAGAAGCAAAAAGAGCTTTTGCTTCAAGAAGTTACATTTGTATTAGATATACAAATGATTTAGCATTTTGGTACCATACCGTCACTGGCATATTTATAGGTAAATTTATACACATCTTTCCACCATTTTGCTCTGATCTTTTTAGTATCGAGACGTGGGCATATTTTTTTTGCTTCCGCTTTAAACTTACCTTTTTCCTCTATCTGTTCCCATTCATACTGTGTATGATTTCTTGCAAAACGCACACCTGAAAAACCGCATTTCTTGCGAAATTTCTTTTTAAATATTTTTTGTCCCTTTTTTGCTCCGGCTGAAGCGGCTGTTGGCATAGCGGCTGTCACTAAAAAAGCCAATGCCAGAATTGTTAACATTTTTTTCACTTTATTGTCCTTGTTTGTCCTAGTCGAAGGATTATAACTATTTCAACTTATCAAAAACCTTAAATTTTTCCCAATATATATCTATAGCTTTATCTAATTCTTTATCATTCAGTTTTGTGGGTTTTTTAATGCCGTAACTGTCTATAAAAAGATCAGACATCACAGAGAGGTTGACCATGGGAGATTTCAGATAAAACTTCATAATGGTCTTGACATTCTTCTCTCCGCTGTAAGATTCCAAATATTTCATGAACATTTGAGACAAAGAGGTAGGCAGTTTCTTATGACAGGGAATGCAGTTGCGTTCATATATATCTTCAGCCTGAGAATTAACCTGAAAAGTAAGTGAAACTAAAACCGACAAAACAACTTTTTTTACCATGATATCACCATCCTTGTTCCTACCGATACTTTGGAATACACAGAAATTTTCAATGCATATTCATTCACGATCTTTTTAACAATACTCAAACCGACACCAAAGCCACCCTCGCTCTGGTTAAAACGCATATAACGGTCGAACATAAAAGGGATCTTCTCTTCTTCTACACCGATACCTGTATCTTCAATACTCAGGGTATTGTTCTTTAAGGTAATCATGATCTTCCCTCCCCTTTTATTATATTTGATGGCATTGGACATAAGGTTGTCTATCATTCTGGAGAATTTACGTCTGTCCATGACAATGCTGGAGTCATCAAGATCAAGCTCAAAAGTGATCATTTTCGATTTTGCCAGAATGTCAAAGTACTCTACCCTGTCGAGTATCACTTCTTTAAGTACTATCACTTCATCCTGGTTCGGCTTCTCCTGTTCAAGGGTGAGATAGGTCAGGTCTTTATAGAGTATGGAAACTGTCTTTGCCGCAATGTTAATACGGGTGAGTTTCTTTCTGTTCTTCTCCACCATCACGTCAGTGTCCATCATCTCTATGTTTGCCAAAATAGCGGACAATGGCGTATTGAGTTCATGCGTCGTGTCTTTGATAAACCTGTCAAGCAGCACAATGGAGTCACGCATAGGTTTTAAAAAAAGCTTTGCCAGGTAGAGTCCAAAAAGGAGAAAAAGTATGAATGCCAGAAGACCATACCCTATAATATTCTTCCAGGTATCCTCTTTCCATGTTGAAGTGTCTTTGATTTCCAAAATGAGATATTTGGCACCCAAAAAGTAGACATCGAGACTTTTGACAAAGTGAACATAGTCATCTTTGATGTAGATCTCCTGATCAAAATGGATGGTTTCATTTTCAAGTAAGGAGAATATTTTTTTATACTCAATGTCATAGATGGCAGACTTGAAACGTTCATCCCGCGGGTAGACTCTTCGCTCTTCAAAATAGTGGTGAAGTACTTTAAGTCTTTTGGTTTGAATGTAGGCATACTTGGTAAGGGTTGCACGCTGCTGTGCCAAAAAAAGTTTCTCCTGTGTCTGATAGTAAAAGAGTGAAGAGAGCATGATCAAAATGATCACCATGGTCACGTAAAGTGCTAAGAATCTATAAAGGGATTTCTTCTCACTTTTGAGTACTGAATTTGTACCCTTGCTTCTTAATGCTAACAATACGTTCTTTTCCTATGATTTTACGGAGGTTTTTAATGTAGGTACGAAGGGCTGTGTCGCTCGGCTCTTCGTCATAGTCCCACAAAGACTCATAAATAGTTTCATGCGCGATCACTTCACCTTCTGACTTCATAAAGAGTTTCAGGAGTTTTGCTTCTTTGTTTCCAAGAGAAACACTCTCTCCCTCAATCACAAGTTCATTGTTCTTAATGTCATAAGAGATCTCTTCAGAGATGCGTATCTGTTCATGCGTATTATGGAAAAAGTCGCGTTTGAGCAGTGTCTCCACACGTATCTGCAGCTCTTTAAGGGCAAAAGGTTTTCGTATGTAGTCATCACAGCCAGAATTAAATCCTTTTTCAAGGTCATCGACCGTATCCATAGAGGTAATGTAGATAGCCGGTGTTGTCACCCCCTCTTTACGACTCTCTTTCAAGAGTTCAAGACCATTCATACCCGGTACATTGATATCGAGGAGGAGAAGATCATATTTGCTTTCATAGATCTTCTCCTGTGCTTCATTCCCGTCATACACAGACACAATGTCATGCCCCTGCTCTTCAAGGAATTCACTCACCGTTTCATTCAGGTTCGCATCATCTTCAAGCAAGAGTATTTTAGACAAACTGTTTTACCCAGCTTTGTAAACGTGCTGTACTCAAAGCACCTGAAAGCTGATCGACCTGCTTTCCGTTCTTAAAGACAATGAGTGTTGGAATACTGCGAATACCATACTGCGCACCGAGTGCCTGCTGCTCTTCCGTATTGACTTTAAGGAACTGTGCCTGAAGCGGCATAGAGAGCGCCGCCTCTTCAAAGTTGGGAGCCATTTGCAAACAGGGACCGCACCAGGGTGCCCAAAAGTCCACTACCACAGGAAGTTCTGAGTTGGCAATAAAAGTAGCCAATTTGTCGGCATCGACAGCAACAGGTTTGGCATCGAGCAGTGACTTCTTGCAAGCACCGCAGTTGGCTTTTGCATAAGACTCTTTTTTAGGAATTCGATTGACTTTGAGACAATGTGGACAGACAACATTAACATTCATAATAAAACCTCCGTAATTTAGATGAATTTTTATTTTATTGGATATTATAGCAAATAAATGACATATTTCAAGGATATTAAAATGGCAAAAAAAGAATTGATCGTCGGTGGCGGCTGTTTCTGGTGTACAGAGGCAGTATTTGAACTACTTAGAGGCGTAAGCGATGTAGAGAGCGGCTATGCGAACGGACAGACACCAAACCCTACCTACAGAGACATTTGTACAGGAGAGACAGGCTATGCAGAAGTCATCAAGATCACCTATGATGACAGTATCATTACGACAGATACTCTGCTGGACATCTTTTTTGCCACACATAATCCTACCACACTCAACCAACAGGGGGCGGACAGAGGCACACAATACCGTTCCACCATTCTCTACACAGATGAAGAGACAAAAGAGGCTGCTGAAGCTTCTCTTGAAGCAGCACAGGAAGACTATAGCGACCCGATCGTTACAAGCATCGAGCCTTTGGAGTCTTATTACCCGGCAGAAGCGTATCACCAGGACTATTACCAGCAAAACCCTATGCAGGGTTATTGTATGGCTGTCATCCCACCAAAGATCAAAAAACTACAGGCAAAATTTGCAAAAGAGATTGCCTAGTCTTTAACGTTCACCCAGGGGATTGTCACTGCGTTTCTTGACTTTCCTCTCCTGCTCTTCATCTATGTTGGGTTGAGAAAACGCTACCTGCCCTGCAATAATGCATCCTTTACAGCCCGGTTCACAATGATGATGCAACTTTAAACACCACTCTTTGTCGTCACCCTTTGTCCCCATAAACTGACATCCCCAACCGCTTGACATATTTTTCTCCTTCTCTTTGGTCGGCTGAAGCCAACCCTACGAATATTTTATTTCAAAACCGTCTGTGTTAAATTCGGCATCATCGATGATTTCATACTTCACATCTTCAACGGAACTCAAAAGAGAACCCTCTTTCAAAATGTTCATAAAGGTATCAAAATCTTCATCAAAAATTTCTGCAACCACTTCAACTGTACCGTCTGAAAGGTTTCGGATGTATCCTTTGAACTGTTTTTTCATTAAGGCCTGAGAAACAGACTTTCGGTAAAAAACACCCTGCACTTTGCCAAATATAACAAATCTATACCACTCCATTAAGCAGCCTCTCCATACTCTTCTTTCAAATTTTCTAAAAATTCAATAATACGCATTTGGAAAAGTCTGTCTTCATCATCATCCTCTTCGACACACTCATGCAACTTCATAAGAAGGGGAATATCTATCTTTGTATGAAAACGTTTTGATTCACGCACTTCTTTAGCCACGATCTGTATCAAGTGTTCAAAGTCAAGTCCGTTATTGGTAAGGATCTTATCATGGTATTCATTGATGGTAGCGATGAGCAGTTCAGCCCTTTCATGGTCTTCACTGTAGGTACTATAGGCGATCTCTTTGAGTGTCTGTTTTTCACACTCAGAGATCTCGCCATTCGATGAAACCATCAGTGTCATGATCTTGGCACGAAACTCCAGTGAACTGTTGTGATAGACTAAAAATTCACGGAACATCTTGATGATATTACGTCTAAGCGCTGTGAACATACTTTTCCTTCGGGGCATTTTAAATTGCCTGTGTAAACTTAACACCATTTTAACAAAATAATACTATAGTTTTATAATTTTACTCAAAAGTGGGTCCTGCCATGAACAATATTGATCTTCTCATCATCTTAAGTACTGCCTTTCTAGGGAGTGTCGGACACTGCATTGGTATGTGCGGGGGTATTGTCGTTGCCTACTCTTCAAGCAAGATAGACCAAAAAGACTCATGGGCAACCCAGACCATCGCCCACCTCTCCTACAACTTCGGCCGTGTGACCACTTATGCCATGTTGGGAGCCGTTTTTGGTCTGCTTGGGAAAGCCATTGCCTTTACACCCACAACCAAAGGAATTCTCTTCCTTCTGACAGGGGTCCTGATGATCCTTGCCGGACTTTCCCTTCTGGGAAATTTAAAGTTCCTCAACTCTGCTGAGTGGTCTGTCTCGAAAAATGCCTGGTACCAAAATGCTTTTAGAAAGCTCATCTCGTCCAAGTCTCTGCCGAGTTTTTACCTTCTGGGCATGCTCAACGGTATCATCCCCTGCGGGCTTGTTTACTCCTTTGCCATCATCGCTGCAAGTACGGCTTCGCCTCTTTGGGGAGCCATTGTCATGGCAACCTTCGGTCTGGCGACCATCCCCGCACTCTTCTTTCTGGGAAGCATTACCAAGTTCCTGCAAAAAGGTTCACTCAGAGGCACCATGATGAAACTTGCAGCTATGCTCGTTGTCTTCTACGGTCTCTTCACCATGTATAAAGGCTACAACTTCGTCGCCCATCCGGATGAAATGCAGAAAATGATGCAAAGTATGCAAAAAGATAAAAGTGATGACCCCAAAGCAGCCAAATGCGGTGGCATGAAATGTGCTCCGGGGAAATGTGGGTAAGTATGTGGTCGGCTGAAGCCAACCCTACGAATTTAACGTATTGATATCTGTAGGGTTGGCTTCAGCCGACCTTCCAAATCAAAGTAGCTATTCTGTAGCCTGTTCTGCCTGCTGCTTTGCCATCTCTGCGCGCACAGTCTCCATATCGAGGTCTTGAACCTGTTTAATGAGGTCTTTCAAGCCCTCTTCAGGTATAACACCCGGCTGCTGAAACACAACCACATTCTCTTTCAATATAAATATGGTCGGAATAGAACGGATCTGGAAATGTCCTGCCAAAGCCTCTTCCTCTTCTGTATTGACCTTTCCAAACAAAATGTCAGGAAATTCTGCCGCTGTTTTTTCATACACCGGTGCAAAAGAACGACAAGGACCACACCAAGGTGCCCAAAAGTCTATAATAGTAATTTCATTGTCTTTTACGCGCTCATCAAAGTTCTCTGCTGTTAAATCTTCTAATGCCATTTTAAATCCTTATATTAGTAATAATATTATGACATATTTTGGTTAATAACTTCTGCCACCTGTCTTCAAGCCTTACTTAGGGAATAGTAGGTGCCTTAATTCGCTTAGCAAGTAACGCATATCAACAAAAGTATACCTAAAATTTAAACTTTAAATAAAACAGGTATACTAAAGAAAAATAACTGGATTGTCTATGTTTAAATTTTACGAATACACTGACCTGCAAATAAAACAGAAGCATAACTCTAAAATGCTCTATGCGTCATACCTGGAAGTGCTTCATCTTTATAACCTTCAGTTTCGGTATAAAATGTTGTGGCAAAAACACAAAGACGGATACCAGTTACTTGCCAAAGAAAATCTAAAAACAGGAAAAAGAGAATACCTTGGACGCAGAGATGAGGAAACACAAAAAATTGCAGATGCATTTAGAGGGTCTAAACAGCAGATAAAAGAACGTCTTAAAAATCTGAAAGAGAAACTCAAAAGAGATGCAAAGCTCAATAAGATTGAAGGCATCGCAAGAGCACCTAAAGAGCTTGTTTCACTCTTTCAAAAGATCAACGAACTTGACTTGGATGATAAACTGATCGTCATTGGAACCAACAGTCTGTATGCCTACGAATCAAAAGCTGGTATTATGCTAGAAGAAGAGCATCTTGCTACACATGACATCGACATTTTAAACCGTAAAGACAAAGGTGTCTCCTTTATGTTTAATGCCATCAGCGATACTTCCACGGCATTAGCACTTTTACAATTGGTTGATACAAGTTTTTACCAAAGTCCCAAAGCCCCTTATCGGTTCATCAACAAAGATGGTGTATGGATAGAGATGATCGTACCGTCCATGGATGTGATGCACGAGAATATTCAAAAAGATTTTTTTAGCGATGTAACACCTTTGGCACTAAAGGGTTTACAGTGGCTAGAAAATGCCAGACTTTTCAAAGAGACAATCATCGGACTCGATGGCAAATCAGCCAATATCACAACGATACATCCTTTAGAATATGCCATCTACAAAAACTGGCTTGGTCAAAGAGAAGACAGAGATTTTCTAAAACATACCAGAGATATAGAACAGAGCAAACTTGTTACGAAGATCATCACTGAGTATATGCCCAATATTGATATTGAGGAAGAGACTTCAGACTTGAAACATATTACAAAAGAGGTAGTCGATGATTATGTGAAGAAGATTTACAATGCCAGAGGTACTTATTCCTCCTAGGGGCATATTTTACAGTTAGAAGATGAAAAATTAGAAGAGGAAACGACTACTAAAAGAGTAAAAATTTGAATTTTGTTAACATTTTTTTCCTT
>JALSUP010000108.1 GCA_027071315.1 Sulfurovum sp. | reverse complement strand
ATGGAAGAATTTTTTCTATTGATTTTATAGAATTTCTCTCAAATGAATGAAGGCATCATTTGAGGAATAATGACTTTAGGTTCTGATTTTGGAATTGGGAGGGTATTTTTAGAGGTGCCCTTTAGAAATATGATAGAGCTCTTCAAGCAGGTTCAATAGCGGCAGATACAGTATTTCTATCTCTGATCTGTCGAGGCTTCCCTGGTTTGGAAAGAAAAAATGACTGTTTCGGTTACGCCGTGTACGGATAATGATATAGATCATCTCCGAGATAAGTTTCTCTTTTTTGGCACTCCATGCGATCTTTGGAAAGAGCTCTTTTTCAGCACTTCTAATGGCTGTACTTATGGTGCCGGTATTGATCTGGGCGATATAGTCGATCTGTAAAGTTTTGAGTGTTTCATGAAGCCATAGATTCGTTGCGGCTGTGACTTTTTCTCCATATTCACCATGTGCTCTTTTTTTGAAAAACGGAACATGGTGTTTCAAGAGAGAAGCCTTAAGTAAAATTTCTGCAGCAAGGGAAACATCACGCCAGAAGTCAACCGATTCAAAAGGTTCCCGTTCATGCAGGTCATTCAATACAAAAAAGTTATTTTGGTAGCTTAGTACATTTTGGGAGCCGGCAAGATGAATGGCATAACGATGGTTCTCTTCCGCAATATGACTAATGTCAACAGTATGCATTTCACCCCTTTTTAAATATCAGTTCTTTAACTTCTTTTCCTATGGCCTGGGCTACGACAGCGCATTTTACAATAAAAAGAAAATAGACAGGCCGGTCAGTTGCCAGGTAGAGACTTTCGAAGTTTCCCATACCTTTGGCAAGTACGATGTCTGAACGGTCAAAAATGGCTTTTGATCCTTCATTTGCCTCTGCAAGATCATATCCGGGCGTTGCAACACCTGTATCTATGACCTGTGCGCAATTTTCGAGCACCTGTGCTTCTTTGGCCGTGACATCGTTAATGATGGGTTTACCCCTGACAAAATAATAGACTTTTACGTCATAGTATTTCCTGATGGTCTCGATGAGTACTTTGTCAAAAATGTGTTCTCCGACATTGTCACCTATGATCACCATCTCCTTTGCTTCTTTCAATTCATTCTCAAACACAGCATAGTCATCTATGCCAAAACCCTGATGAAAATGGCTTTGGATCGTTTCATTCAGATCGAATTGTTCCCGGGAACCGAAATCGATCACATTACCTATGACAGAAAGTTTCAATGCATCGTGTATCGTGTGGACAAAAGAAGTATCGACCGTCAATGCTTCTTTGGTCGCACGTTCTTTGGCCAAAGCAACAGGGTCATCTTCTCCACTGATATCTGAAATATTCTGGTAGATCACTTTTGCGAGCTGTGGCGGTGTATGTTTCATATCATGATCGATGAGAACCTGCGCAGTATTATCCAGTATCTGTTTACTGGTGGCATCATCCAATTTCAGCAATTTGGAAACTTTGAGCGACTGGTTCAATAAACAAGCGATGCAATCCGGTTTAATATTCACCTTGGTATTCTCCTTTTGTATGATGATATCATCAGTATATTATACTTTACATCGCCTATGCTGCCAGTAAATATCAACGTTTATTTTAGTTTTTGGATCTGCTCATAGAAGAGGATCGTCATCTCAATGAGATCGTGATAATCCTGTTCATCTGTGGAAATTTTATGAATTTTCACATTTAGTTTTGGTTTTTCTATCCATACTTCGCCATTAAAAAACTTACTTTTCTGAAAACTTATCTCTAAGGCTTTTTTATGATCAAAACTGATTATTTTTCTTTGTATTTCATCCGTCAAAAGTCCTTTAATAAAACTCTCATCATTACTCTGAATAAAAAAAAGATCATTGAACTCAGGACTATCGATGTGAATATTTTTAAAGCCCACTAAATTATCGATCACGGTTTGTGTGGATTTTATGCTGATGGTAAAGAAGTGTTTATCTGAAGCTTTATTAAAATGAAATTGTGAAAATGTTTGTGCGGGCCTTGGTACACCTGTCCCTCCATTGCCGGCAGACATGGCAGACACGCGTATTTCAACGTCTTTGTATGGGAAGATCAATTGTGAATAATACCCAAACACATGTTTGACCTTTCCGTTTCTCTCTAATGCCAGTTTTTTAAATATGACGTTGATCTTTTTATTCTCTTTTTGAGACATAATATAACCAATAAGGACTACAACAATTAATGCTATCCAAAATATATTCATGACATTTTCCTTTTGTTGAACAGCGAGACTGTTAGAGATGAAATGATTTTAAATAAGGCGATTGGTCTATCGTTTTGGTAAACGTTTTAATTACATCTTTTTTCATTTCACTGATACCATATTCTCCCATTTTCCATCTACTATCTTCTTTTTTAAACATGAGTATCAGTACTGCGACTTTATCGTCTTTTTCAACCCCTCTATAAATTATCCTCGCACGGGTATCTGTCACTTTACAATCTTCAACTTTCAGTGACTCAACTTGAGGATCTGTTTGTACGGAACTGCTTACAAGGCTCATAAAATCCACTGATTTATGCTGCTTTTTAAAATATGCCAACTGTGTTTCAATTTCATTGAGTGACGCTTTGGTACGTAATTTTTTGTACTCCGATGCGTTGTGTTGTCCGGCAGACAGTAAATGTTGTGCGTAGATCGTTGTAAATAATTGTTCTTGCGGACAACTTGCTGCACTCAATGAGGCAATAAACAGGGTAGAGAGAAAGAGGATAATGTTTTTCATACATATTTATAGTCTAAATCTGTGGAGTAGATGTGCACTAGGAAGAATTATGCATCTCTCTTATGTTTTTTGAATGGAGGTCAAGCTGATCATGTCTTTTGTTGAAAGGTAAGTGTACTTAATGGTCATTCCCGCCATAGATCCACATCGGTTCTGTCTTCCCCGCACGTTCAAAGCCCATTTTTTCATAAAATTCAATGGCTTTACCATCAGCAGTGAGCATCTGTTGATGAAAATCTTTATAACGGGATAACATTGCCTGCATGATCTTATGTCCGACACCTTGACCCTGATACTTTGGGTGAACCAGCATATGCGGATAATAGACAACAAGGTGACCATCGGAAATGGCATTGGCAAGTCCGATCAGCTTTCCCTCAATACGTGCAGTCACAAGTGTGTCTGAATTTCGTAATGCAGCTATGAGTGTATCGGGCTTTTCTGCAGAAGACCACTCGTTTACTTTGTAGAGTTCTACCACTTCCTCTTTTCCAATATTGCCGTTTATGGTTATTTCAATTTTCATTTTACAATCCAAGCATAGAGAGTGAAGGGTAGTCATCTGGTCTTATGTCTGTCTCCCAAGTTAACTTTCTTTCACTTTCTTCTATTTTCAAGTCATTAATGCTGGCAAAACGTACTTTCATAAGACCATTCTCATCAAATTCCCAATTTTCATTGCCGTAACTTCTGTACCATTGTCCTTTGTCATCATGCCATTCATAGGCAAAGCGTACGGCAATTTTATTGTCAGTATATGCCCATAACTCTTTACAGAGTCTATACTCCAACTCTTTAGCATATTTCTTTTCCAAAAAAGAGACAATCTCAGCTCGTCCTTGAAGAAACAAATCTCGGTTTCTCCATTGACTCTCTGCACTATAGGCCATTGCTATTTTTTCTGGTATTTTCAAATTCCATCCATTTTCAGCCATTCGTACTTTCTGTTTTGCACTCTCTTCATCAAAGGGTGGCAGGGGTAGTCGTTTCTCTTCTTGCATGTGATGCCTTTATGGGAATATTTTAATGCAATGAGTATATCAAAATATGTTTATTATTAAAACTCCACACCCAATCCACACCTATCACGCTACTATAAAATATAATAAATCCAGGAGGTTTCTCATGGCACTCATTTTCTCTCTCATACTTATTTCAATTCTTTTAGGTTATTTTGCAGTGCCGCTTTGGGGCTGGTTTGTGGTTTTGGCGGTTTTTCTACTCGGCTGTGATGTTTCATTGTGGTGGTGGATACCGTCTGTTGCTTTGTCTCTGCTGCTTCTGATCAAAGAATTGCGTGTCAAACTCATTACCCAAAACCTTTTTAACTTCATAGAAAAAAAGGGTCTTCTCCCTAAAATTTCAGAGACAGAAAAAACCGCGTTAAGGGCAGGGGATGTCTGGGTGGAGGGGGAACTCTTTTCCGGGAAGCCTGATTTTAAAAAGGTCTTTGCCAATCCTTACCCGAAACTGACAGAAGAGGAACAAAGTTTTATTGACAATGAAGTGAATGTTGTCTGTGCCATGACTTCTGACTGGGAAGTGTTTGAATCGAGAG
The DNA here is from genome assembly GCA_027071315.1 of Sulfurovum sp. Taxonomy (GTDB): domain Bacteria; phylum Campylobacterota; class Campylobacteria; order Campylobacterales; family Sulfurovaceae; genus Sulfurovum. Next base: position 3,876 of record JALSUP010000108.1, on the reverse strand, counting down.
ATCTGCCTGCCGAGGTGTGGCAGTATCTCAAAGAGAAGAAGTTCCTGGGGATGATCATCCCCAAAGAGTTTGGAGGGCTTGGTTTTTCTGCCTATGCACACTCCTGTGTCATCGAAAAACTGGCTTCCCATTCACAGGTACTTGCCATTACGGTGATGGTTCCCAACTCTCTTGGGCCGGCCGAACTGCTTTTGCATTATGGTCTGGAAGAACAGAAAGCATACTACCTGCCAAGACTGGCTGACGGACGGGAGATCCCCTGTTTTGCCCTGACCGAACCGGAAGCAGGTTCCGATGCCGGTTCCATACAGTCTGAAGGTGTGGTGTTCAAAGATGAGAATGGTGAGATAAAGATCAGACTTAATTTTGAGAAACGTTACATTACACTCTCTTCCATTGCCACCGTCATTGGGCTGGCCTTTGTTTTGAAAGACCCTGCTGGTTTGCTTAGCACAAAAAAAGAGTTGGGGATCACCTGTGCCCTTGTGGATGCAAAAACAAAAGGGGTTGACCAGACACGACGGCATGACCCACTCAATGTGCCCTTTGTGAATGCACCGCTCATCGGAAAAGAGGTTGTCATTGGCATTGACGATGTGATCGGTGGAGAAATCGGGCTTGGAAAAGGCTGGCAGATGCTCATGGAGTCTTTGGCTGTGGGACGGGGTATCTCCCTGCCGTCCACCTCTACGGGTGGATCAAAGCTGGCGACCTATGTGGCTTCGACCTATGCTGTAGTACGGTACCAGTTCGGATTGAGTATTGGAAAGTTTGAAGGGATCGCAGAAGTACTTGGGTGTTTGGGCGCCAGTACCTACATGCTCGATGCAGCAAAGACCTTTACGCTGGGTGCCATAGACAAGGGTGAAAAACCCGCAGTGGCCAATGCTATTATGAAATACCAGAGTACGGAGATATTTCGTAAGAATGTGATGGATGCCATGGATATTCAGGGGGGAGCAGCTATTTCCCGTGGCCCCCGTAACCTCCTGGCGCATGCCTATTTCGGTGCACCGGTCGCCATTACGGTGGAGGGTGCGAATATTATGACGCGTACACTCATCATGTTCGGGCAGGGGATGATACGCTGTCACCCTTATGCCTATGCACAGATAGAAGCATTGGAAGCAGGAGATGTCAAAACTTTTGATACTTTGTTGTTTTCGCATATTGGGCATGTGGTACACAATAAGGTTAGAACAATCGTCCTAAGTCTTACTAGAGGGCACTTGCATGCTACGCAGAGTCAGGGTAAAGCAAAACGTTTGGAACAGAAACTTGCCTGGGCATCTGCAAAGTTCGCCTTTTTTGCTGACATTGCTTTAGGTCTGATGGGTGGAACATTAAAGAGAAGAGAGTCTGTTTCCGGACGTTTTGGTGACATCTTGGCTCAAATGTATTTGATCACGGCTGCCTTGAAACGCTTTAAAGAGGAGGAGAGTCAGAAGCGTGATGAAATTTTCCTTGAAGTCTCTGTCGAAGAGGCATTTGGCAAAATAGACTTAGCCTTTAGAGGTATACTTGAAAACTTAATGCCAGGTGCTTTAGGCTTTCCTTTTAGATTCATGGCCTACTGCTCACGTCTTAATCCAATGGGAAAAACCATTAAAGACAGAGACCTGCATCTAATTGCCACAGTGATGTGTGAAGATAAAAGCATGAGAGAACGTGTCTGTGCCAATATTTACAAGAGTGAACGCATGACACTCTTAGAAGAATCAAGTGTGGCGATGCAGGCGGTGAAAACAATACTTCTCAATGAAAAAAAAGGAGAACGTCTGACCCAAGGGGAAAAGCAGCAACTTGAAGCTGCCAGAGCACTTCAGCGAGAGATCATTACGGTAGACAGTTTTGAACATGATGTCTATATGTCCAGAAGCCAAAAGGAAAAATAATGTCTTTTGCCTTTGCTCTCTCTTCTCTGTTCATCGGTACTATACGAAAACTTTCCGGTGCGAACATCACGATGTCTGGAGAAGAAGTACCTGACTCTCCTGTTTTGTTTGTAGCCAATCACTTTACTCGTTTTGAAACGTTTGTCGTGCCTTATATGCTTTATGAAAAGTACGGCAGGACGACACGTTCTTTAGCAGATGATTCTGTTTTTGTGGGTGTTTTGGGTAAATATATGCGCTGGGCAGGAAGTATCTCCAATAAAAACAAAGGAAGAGACTGCATCATCATAGAAGACCTCTTAAAAGGAAGTGCCGACTGGATCATCTACCCGGAGGGCTACATGGTCAAAAACAAACGCATTACTTTTGACAATGGTGAATTTTGTACCCACTCTCCTCTGCGAGAAGGCCCCATTCATACGGGTGCAGCGGTCATGGCACTCAAAGCAAGACTGGCACAGTTCAGGTCACAATACCACAGAAAAGACAAGCACCATCACTTCTGTTCTTCTATGGGCGTAGATGCCTCTTGTATAGATGAAAGCCTTGAGTTGAAAATTGTTCCTGTGTCAATCACCTACTACCCCATACGCCCCGGTGAGAATAAGCTTCTGCTTCTTTTGGACAAGCTCTTTAAACTACGTAACACACAACTCTTTGAAGAGTTGGAGATAGAAATAAACCTTCTCATGGATGCCCATATGGATCTTCGTTTTGGCAAGCCAATTCGTTTAGACTCCTATCTAAATGAGTTTATGCATGATGAAAAGACACTCTATCACAAAGAAAAGTTGAACGCTGCCATTGAAAAGCAGCGTAAGGTTTTAACAAAAGATGTGATGCAGAGGGTTTACTCTCAAATCCAGATCCATTTTGATCATCTGTTTATTTTATCACTGTATACCATGCCTACGGTAAAGGTATGCCCCTCATACCTGCGAACGCTCATTTACAAAAATTCACGTTCACTACGCCTTTTTTGTGACTATAACCTGCATGCAGAACTGAAAACGGAACTCTTCAAACTGATACTGGATGAGCACTATGAACCTTTTGTCTCAGCAATAGAGCTGGCGATCAAACAGAAAATTCTTTTTAAAGACTCTGACGGAGAGTATCTTTTTGACCGTTCTTTACTGGAAAAAGAGTACCCCTTTCATAAAGTACGGGTGAAAAATACCCTGCAAGTGATCTTAAATGAGATACGCTGGCAGGAACCCATTGTTGAAATGGCAAAGGAAAACAGTCTTTTGAGTGAAGAAGCCTTGAGAGATGACAATTTTGAACACCTTTCTAGAAAATCATGGGAACATTTTGAAGAGGAGTATCAAAGTTATTTGGAACGTAAACCGACACAAAATGATGTGGGTGCACCTATTATATTGTATAACCCTCTCTTTGATACAGGTGTGGTTTTTTCACATGGATACATGGCCGCACCCAGAGAGATAGAGACTCTGGCAAAATACCTGTTTGAAAGAGGTATCAATGTCTATGTGCCAAGACTGCGTGGGCATGGTTCTGATCCTAAGGCACTTTTAAAGGTGAGTGCAGAAGAGTGGGAGATAGATTTTCAAAGGGCATTTACTGCGATGCGTCAGGTCAACAGTAAAGTTTTTATTGGTGGTTTCTCTACCGGGGGACTCCTGGCACTCATGCATGCCGCACAATACAGGGTAGATGGTATTATTGTCATCAATTCTGCTCTGAAACTGCATGATCTTCGTGTCTCATATGTGGTACCGACCTTACATTTTTTTAACGAAATGATCTCCCACCTTAAAGCCAAAGGCATACTGGAATGGATAGACAACTCCCATACAGAACAACCTGAAGTCAACTACCATAAACATCCCCTGGCTTCTGTTTCACAACTTGAAAAGGTGATGTCCAAAACACAAAAGCTTTTAAACAAAGTACAAGACCCCATACTCGTCATACAGGGGGACAATGACCCGACAGTCAAACGGGAGAGTGCCAA
>JALSUP010000107.1 GCA_027071315.1 Sulfurovum sp. | reverse complement strand
GTCAAACCACCCCACTGTCCGACTTCAAGAGAAGTCGGATTCGCCAAACGCTGTGTAGAAGTGAAAATAATAGGCTTTTCCAATGTACCATCTGCAATGATCTTCGCCCCTTTGTCAACGATCATATATGACGTGTTATCACCTGTCCCGTCCAGGCCGGCAATGACCGTACCCGGTTCAATGGTCAAAGTTACACCCGTCTCCACGACTACCAGTCCGTCCAGTGTCCATACTGTATCGGATGTCAGTGTACTATCACTGCTGATATTACCCGTCAGAGTCTCTTTTTTTAATGATCCGGTATTCAGTAGTACATCTTCTGCTGTAGAGGTAGTAGTATTGTCACTGGCTGCACTGGTGGAGCTTGTCGTAGTGACATCTCCCGTGATGGTTACATTGGACGGTGCCTGATTAACAGTCGTGTCTCCGCATCCGCTCAATAAAGCGATGGTTGCCAGTGATAGTGTGATCTTTGTCAAATTCGTCATGTTTTTCCTTGTTTTAAACCCTAAAGTTTTTTTGTTTAGGCGAATTTTGTCACAAGGTGATAACAAATTGGAAACATATTGTGTTACCAGAATGTTACTATTTTAGAAAGTGGGTAGTGGGTAGTGGGTAGTGGGTAGTGGGTAGTGGGTAGTGGGTAGTGGGTAGAACTTGACATAAGTATCATACTTTGTCAAGTTACATTTGGAGAAATACTTTATTCGTTAGGGTAAGCGGAGAATCTTGCACCTTTTTCATCCAAGAATTCAAGCATTTTTTTCTGACCGAGTTTTTTAGCATAATCTTTGGGTGCCATACCAGATCTATCAGGCTGATTGATCTCTCCCCCGCTGTCCAAAAGCATTTGCATCATTTCAATGTCGGAGAAACATGCGGCAAGCATCACAGGTGTGATACCGCTTTTACGCTTACTGACATTAATATCAAAGCCTCTGTCAAGACAGAATTGAATGACTTCCTTACGTTTGAATTTAATGGCCATATCAAGCGCTGAAATACCGTCAGAATCCACTTCATACAGATCTACACCGTTTTCCATCATGAGTTCCAGCATCTCCATAGAAGCATACTTTCGAATGGCATAAAAGAAAGGTGAGATCTCATCATAATCTTCAAGATCATACTCTTCACCTATCAAAATAGGCTTATTAAGATCCGTACCACTCTTCAACAGAGACTTCATTTTTGCAACAGAATCATTCTCTATCGCCAGGGTTACTTCATTCATAGGTTTTCCTTTGTTACCATTTGGTAATCATCATTGTTTACAATTGCACGTCTCAAAAAAAAAGAGACATTAAAAAAATAGAATATACAGAAAAGGAGAAAAGAGATGAAAATACGTAAAGTATTGAAAGAAGTAGTCAAAAAAGACGGGAAGCATTCATTGACTGCCACGGCAATCAACCGTTTGAAATCTTCAAAAGAGTTCAACTATTTAGTAGATGTCAGCAGAGCCTGAACCCCGCCTATTTATGAACCAAAAGGGTTCATCCCACCCATCATTCCCATCGCCTGAGACTTTTTATTATCTTCTATCATTTTTGTTACATCATTCATCGCAGAGATCAACAGGATCTGCAGAGATTCTTTATCATCCAAAAGGCTGTCATCAATATTCAGATCGATCACTTCCCCTGCACCGTTTGCAGTCACTTCAATCAGACCACCGCCGGCTTTGGCTGTAAATTGTATATTTTTCGCCTGCTCCTGCATCTCTTTTGCTTTTTCCTGCACCTGTCCGAGCATTTCAGACATTTTGCCCATATCAAGACCTTCAAACATTACTCTAAACCTTCAAATTCTTGGGCAATCGCATTGTCATCATCCAAAATAACGATCTTTGGCTTATGCGCATCGGCTTCCTGTTCATTCATGGTCGCATAGGCGATAATGATGATCTTGTCACCCTTATGCACTTTTCTTGCAGCCGCACCGTTTAGACAGATGTCGCCTTTGCCTCTCTCTCCCGAGATAATATAGGTTGAAAAACGCTCACCATTATTGATATTGACAATGTCTATCTTCTGTCCTACACGCATACTTGCGGCATCTAAAAGATTTTGATCAATGGTAATAGAGCCCACATAATTCAAATTTGCATCGGTTACGGTAGCTCTATGAAGTTTAGAATAAAGCATGGTAATATTCATAATCGTTTCCTATATTTTTGTATCTTGGTCGGCATTATACCCAAATCCCACACAGTTTTATAACAATATTATACTGTAATTGTGGGAAAATTGAGAAATCATTCTTGAGTGTCGCTCCTGCCGTCATGGAAGAAACAACAAGGTCGTACTTATCGTGCCATTTGAGACGGAGGTACTGCTTCGCCCCACATCTCATCTGGAATCACATATTCAGCAACAACATTGCCGCCGATAATATGCTCATCAATGATCCTGTCGATCTTCTCTTTGGTCAAACCGACATACATCGTATGCCCTGGCTCTACCAACATGACTGGCCCCTGCTGACAACGGTTAAGACACCCTGTCTGTATAGGCTGTACCGTTCCGATGATCCCTTTCATCATAAGGCTTTGTGCCAAATGTTGGAAAAGCTGCTGAGATTCAGGGTCATTCTGGCTGACACAACTTGGTTTTGGCATTCCCGGAGGCGCCGACTGCTGACATTTAAATATATAGAACGCTGGTTGTGGTACACCTGGCATCATAGGTAATCCTTTTTGTATTAAGTTTTTAATTAGGAGTATTTTACTCTTATTTACTTAAGTGAAGTTTAGCTCTCCTCTTGATAAATATCAACCACCGCGACTATTTCTTCCACTATAATGGCAATAATTCACCCCATAAGGAAGAGATATGACCTATCCCGCTTTTTTTGATCACGTTCAGAGCATCACACTTCAAGACCCCCTTAGCAACTTTTTAGGTGCTTTTGAAGAGGGAAAACTGGAAATCACTTACCTTGACTGCGTGAAACTGTCCGGGCACTCCTGTCCGACTGTGGCAGGGGCTTATCTGATGGCATTCAAAGGGCTTGAAGCACTTTACGGTCATGACCTCCCCCAAAGAGGAAGCATTCACGTCTCTATGCAGGCAGGAGAAGCAGAGGGTGTCACCGGTGTCATTGGCAATGTCATCTCCTTTATTTGCGGAGCAGGTGGCACAGGCGGGTTCAAAGGCTTGAACGGGAAGATGGCAAGAAACAACCTTGTCTCCTACAATGTCCCTATGGACGGAGAAGTCACACTCAGCAGAACCGATACCAATGAGAGTGTCACTCTTTCCTACAATCCGTCCATCATTGGAGCAGACCCTCAAATGCAGCCCCTTATGGGCAAAGCCATGCAGGGATTAGCAAGCGAAGAAGAGAAAAAAATGTTTGGAAAACTCTGGCAGACACGTGTGGAAGAGATCTTACTCTCCACAGAACTATGGGACAAAATCCTAACAATCAAAAAGGGGTAAAAGATGATCATTTCACAATTCATGACACAAGAGCACAGAGACTGTGACACAGAATTCGCAGCAGCAGAGCAGGCAGCAGCCAATGGTGACTGGGCAGATGCAGAAGAGAAATTCATGCTTTTTGCCAACGACACACTCAGGCATTTTAAACGTGAAGAGGAGGAGCTTTTCCCTGCTTTTGAAGCACAGACAGGAAACTCTGAAGGTCCTACACAGGTGATGCGTTATGAGCATGAGCAGGTCAAAGGACTCATTGGAAAACTGGCAGGTGCGGTCGAATCCCAGGATAAAGATGCCTACCTTTCGCTTTGTGAATCGATGATGATTCTCCTACAACAGCACAACATGAAAGAGGAGCAGATGCTCTATGCTATGTGTGACAGAGTACTGCCTCCTGAATTAAAAGCGTCTACTTTAGAGAAAATGAAAGAAGTCGAGATATAATACGCTATGCCAAATTTAACGAAAATTACACTCGATGCCAGAGAACTGGAACATCCAAAGCCTTTAGAGCTCGCTATGAAAGCACTCAGAGAACTGGATGATAAAAACTATTTCTATATGATACACCGCAAAAACCCCATCCCTCTGTTAGACATGGCTTCGGAACAAAAGTTTCACGTTTTCAATCAGGAAGACAGAGAGGGGAACTGGCATATACTCATTGCAAAAACACCTTCCATTAACTTAAGTGAGCTCATAGAAACAAAATAAATAAGGCATAGCTATGTTCAATCAAAACGGTCTCTCTCTCGATCAGGCACCCCCGATCTCTGTCGTCTTACGTTTTTTTCTGTCAGGTTCCCTTTTCGGTATTCTGGCCGGTATTTTTATTCTCTTTTTTCAAAACAATATTTTTAATATACACAGTCCGGAAGCCCTCACCCTCACTCACACCTTTACACTGGGGATCATGCTCTCATTTATGTTCGCTGCCCTCTTTCAAATGCTCCCCGTCATTGCAGGCGTTACCCTCAAATTTCCCATAAAAAAAGCACAGCTGCTACAATACCCTTTTATTTTAGGGGTGATCACGCTGCTTTTTGCATTTAATTTTACGCATGCCTGGATTTTTATGCTGGCTTCCGCATTGCTTGGGGCCAGCATCCTCTATATTGTCATCATCATGCTAAAAAACCTGCTCAAACTACCCAATCACAGTGCTTCCTCCAAGGGTATGTCACTCACGCTTATCTCTTTGGCAATGGTCATTCTTTTAGCCTTCTATCTCACCGCTACATTAAGCAGCTTTAACGAGGGAAGCTACTACCTGCAGGTCAGAGAAGCCCACTTCTCATTCGGACTCTTCGGCTGGATCGCTCTGCTCATCATCTCCATCTCTTTTCAAGTCATAGAGATGTTCTATGTCACCCCAGCCTATCCCAAATTCGTGAGCGGCTACCTCCCTTTAAAGATTGTAGCCCTCTTAACCCTTGGACTCATCATTTCATTCTTCATAGAAAATATATGGGTTCTCATTGATATTTTCTTAGCATTGATACTCACAGGATACGCACTCATCACATTAAAAAGACTCACGCAAAGAAAACGCCCACTCACCGATGCCACAGTCTGGTTCTGGCGTTTAGGGCTAAGTGCATTGATCCTCTCTATGCTCTCCATACTCATCACACTCTTCAGCGACAATACGCTGTTCTCTAAACTATCCTATATTTTCTTCGCCACCTTTGCCCTCAGCATTGTTTTCGCCATGTTCTACAAGATCGTCCCCTTCCTCACATGGTTCCACCTGAACAGCCAGGGCTACTTCACCGCCCCCATGATGCACGAAGTCATCCACCCCAAAACAGCCAAAAAACACCTCTATATTCATATAGCCACAATTGTAACATTCATCATCTCCCTCTTCCTCCCACAATTCATCATCCTGGCAGGACTCTTAACCACCCTCTCCTTCGGATGGATGACCTGGCAGATCATCCACGCATGGAGACTCTACATCCATACACAAAAAACAGGTGAAAAGTTCGATATGGGAACCATATAAGGTTGGCTTCAGCCGACCGGGATGAGTGATTTTGATACAGACAAATCTATTTGTCAATGATTTTTGAAAAAAATCCCCTATTAATCGCACAAAGTGCGCCCTGTCCCTACGAACACCCTTGAAAGCGAAGCGATTTGAGAGTAGGGACGACTTTTGCTTACTTTTCTAGAAAAGTAAGAGAAAAACAACGCCACAGTTTGGATTGAGAAGGAAGGTTAAAAAAAGAAAGTAAACAAAAATCAGGGTTATGTAAAAAATTTAAGTTGAAGGTGCGTGTTTACGCACCCTACGCGAAAGAAAATTAAACTTGTCGTTCAGCCAACAACTCCCGAACGACCTCTCTATCATCAAAATGATGCTTCACACCCTTGACCTCCTGATAATCCTCATCACCCTTACCAAGAATCAACAGCACATCACCCTCATCAAGCTCATCCAAGGCCATTTTAATAGCCAAACGTCTATCGGGAGTTGCGGTTACAAAGTCTTTACCATGTAATCCGACTAAAATGTCTTCGAGTATCATCTCAGGTACTTCATCACGAGGGTTATCCGAAGTCACATAAATCTTCTTCGCATACTTACCTGCGGCAGCACCCATCTTAGGTCTTTTACTTTTATCACGGTTTCCACCCGCACCAAAGACCACAGAGATATCTCTGTCTTTGATGGAGTCGAGTACCTGATGCATACCGTCATCTGTGTGGGCAAAGTCCACGATCACAAGCGGATCACGACTCACCACTTCCATACGTCCGGCAACACCGGCAAAGTTATCTACCACTTCACAAATTTCTGTAATAGGACGCTGAGTCAACATCTGTACAGAACCGACTGCTGCCATAAGGTTAAAGAGATTAAAGAGACCAACCATAGGTGAATGGAATGTCGCCTCTTCCTGCATATGTTTTATCCCTGCCGTAATACCGTGGAGTAAGGAAAATGCCTGTACCTTGTAGGTCGCAGGTTCATCCACCCCATAACTCTGGGCACCAATAGGATTGTAAGTAATACTTTTAATATCATCTTTATTCAGCAGTTTAGGGGTTTCATCGGCAAAGAAAAGACTTTTGACACGTCTATACTCTTCTACGGTACCATGATAATCCAAATGGTCAGAAGTGACATTGGTATGCACCTTTAAGGCAAATTCAAGACCTTCAATACGCTTTTGGTCAATGGCATGAGAACTTACTTCCATAATGAAATAGTTACAACCAAGATCAAAAGTCTGTTTCATATTATGCAACGTCTCCAGTATAGACGGGGTCGTCATACTTTTGTCTTCTATACGTTTCTCTTCAGCAAAAAGACCACGTGTTCCCTGTAGTGCCGGTTTTTCATCAAGGTCAAGTAAAAAAGAGTAGATGGCTGCTGTCACCGTTGTTTTACCGTTGGTCCCCGTCACACCCACAAGCTTCATCTTGTCAAGACCCCAAAGCACAATAAGCTCTTTAGACTCAATAAATGCTGGCTTCTCAGACAAAGTATCATAATAACGGCTGTTCTGTGCCGTTTTTATAAAGAGTGTCTCTGCATCAATTTTAGAAGTATCATCAGTTATATAGGTATAACCTTTCTCATTAAAATTCAGTTTCACTTCTGCACACCTTTAACCACATTATACAAAGCCAACACATCCTGATCATCACCAAAAAGACTTGTCGTCGCATCCAGATAATTCAAAGCCATTTCATCAAAACCTTCAGTCGCTAACTGTGTCACAAAATCAATAAATTCATCTTTTTCCGTAATGACCACTTTGGTTGAGAACATAATATCTTCAAAGGCTTTGCGAAAAGAGCCACGACTCTCAATCAATACCAAAAAATCACTGTAACGAATACCGTCACCATACTCAACCTGTTCCTGTACCGGATTAAGAAGTGCCTGAATATTCAGTTTAGAGACATCTAAAGATTCTATCAACCCGTCAATAATATCAACCGCATTTTCTTTCTCACTTTTGATCACCTGGTAGTAATCAAACAGAGCCTGTGCCTCTTCATCACTTTCAATACCCAGATCACTCAGGTAAACACCAATACGTGCTTCATCAAGGGTAGGATGGTCTTTTAACAGAAGTCCATAGTCTCTCAGAGATTTCGAGTACTCTCCGCTTAGAAATTCACCTTCAGCACGTTCCAATAACATTTCTCTACTAATTTTACTCATATTAACCCAGCTGATCCAATTTGTCTTCCCAGCCATGGGGTACAGACATCACTTTAATCTCTGGGTGTATTAAAGTCTGTATTTGTCTCTCTACCCCAAATTTAATGGTCGTACCTGCAGAGCCACAGCCTACACAGGCACCCTGAAGCTGCACATACACAACCCCGTCTTTAATAGCAACAAGATCAATGTCTCCACCATCTAACTTAATAGAAGGCCTTACCTTCTCTATGACATCTTTGACTGCCGGTTCCAACTCTTCATCTGTAAATGGTATCACATCTATTCCTTACGTTGACACAGTATTGCTGCGCCTATATAGTTTAATTATAACAAAACTCTCGTAAAAACAAGAGCGTCTCTTATGCTTTATAGCTGTTTATACACTAATTGGTTTATTTTGTCAATACACTTTGGCTACTTTTTGAAATTAAAACGAAACCCCTTAAAAACAAACACCAATTCTAACAAAAAACCGTAGGTACGATCACATCGAACGCCAAATAAAAGGCTGATTAAAAATAGAGTTAAGATAATTGACAATAGTAAAAGAGTTAGTATAAAGTGAAGCGTAATAAAAAAAATAATGATAAGAGTTGG
>JALSUP010000106.1 GCA_027071315.1 Sulfurovum sp. | reverse complement strand
TCACTTCTTTGAAAAAACTGAAGTCCAACCCTTCTATGTATGTGGCCTTTGGTATGAAAGCCAAAAAACTGGTAGACGGCTTCCAGAAAGCTGCCGCAGCTGTCTCTGTACCTATGGTGACTGATGTTAGAGGCTCTATGTTCGGTTTCTTCTTCTCCGACAAAGCAGTTAAAAACTTTGATGATGCTCTGGGTAATGACACAAAAATGTTTGCCAAATTCCATAAGGGCATGTTGGACAGAGGCATTTACCTTGCCTGTTCCTCTTTTGAAACAGGTTTTATCTCAGCAGAGATCACCGATAAGATGATAGACGAAAGTATTAAAGCAGCCTATGAAGTGATGGCTGAAATTACAGCCTAAGAAAAAGAGTACTCTGAGGTGCTGTCTCATACAGCATCTCTTGGTCTTACCTGGTAACCACAGGCACATTCCCCGCCTGTTTTATGTGTAAATGTTTTCCATGCACAGTCACAATGTCTCCATCCAGTTCCAGCATATTGTATTCGTTATCAAGGTCAATGCTGAGTGCTTTTGGTACTTCCCCATAGAATGATCCCAGTTTTTGAATGAATCTTGCAGGTGTAAAAATGAAGAAACGGGTTTTGGAGAGGAGCATAAAAGGTGTCATGACCACGTGTACCGGCAGAAGGAAGAGTACTGACAGTATGTATTTTGCTATACCGTGCTTCAGCCAGCCAAAACGCAGGGTTTCCGAGAGGAAAATATGTTGAAGGTCTCCCATATTACCCGCAGAAAAGAGAAAAAGTTCCTCATTGATCTTAAAAATATGGTGTTTCTGTATTTTGGGTCTTTCGCCTTGGCTCAGCATAGCCAGGACAGTATCAATGTGTGGGGCATGGTGTATCTTTGCAACCACATTGAAAGAACCGGTCGGGTTGAGTATGAATGTCGGTATGTTCTGAAGGGTATGCAACTGTTTTAAAACCCTGCGGATCGTACCGTCTCCCCCGTTGATGATAATATAGTCATAAGCCTCAATATCGTGATGCTCCGGCAGGGAAGATGCCTTAATGCTGCTAATGTCAAGCCCTTCAAAATGTATCGTTTTGCCAATGGAGAGAATTCGCATACCGTTCCTTATGTTCGTTGGCTATAATTATAGCCATGAAACTTGAAAATGAAGATGCCCTCGATCACTATATTATCTGTCACCAATGCTTTACCCTGCAGAAAGAGATAGACATAGCAGATGGCACCAAGGCATGCTGTGCAGAGTGCGGCGGCCTGCTTTACCGCTATGACTCTAAGCTGATTGACCATACACTTGCCTGGAGTATGACAGGTATCATTTTTTTTGTTTTGGCGAATGCTTTTCCTCTCATTAAAATAGACCTGCTGGGTAGCGAACAGTTCATTACCCTGCCGAAGACCATAGCCTCTCTTTTTGAGAACGGTTTTTATGTGGTAGGATTCTTTTGTATTTTTCTTATTTTTATTTTCCCTTTAATGATCTTTTTAATTAATATTCTGATCTTTTCTTTGCTTAAAATGGGTAAAGGAGAAAAAGCGACGAAAGAACTGCTTATTTTGCTCTCTCATATAAAACCATGGGGAATGGCAGACATTTTCTTTATTTCCATATTGGTAGCCTTGGTCAAACTTATTGCCTTTGGACAGATACACATTGGTGTCTCTTTCTGGGCGTTAATGATTTTTGTGATGATAGATATTTACATTACCAAGAACATACAGCTTCATGAGATATGGATGCTTAGAAAAAGAATTTTTCTTGCACAAAAGTGTGAGGAAGCCACAGCATGATCGAAGTGAAAGAAGAAGACCTCATACGCTGTCCAGTGTGTGATGCCGTCAATATCAACAAAGGGAAAGAGAATGTTTGCAGACGATGCGGTTCTGCCATTTACCGGCATAGGAAATTCAACACAGAGAAAAGTTGGGCATTTTTAGTCACCGCTATCATTGCCTATATTCCTGCAAACCTTTACCCTATGCTCATTACCTCTGCCTTTGGTAACAGAGAAGGCAGTACCATCTTGGGTGGTGTCGTGCTTTTGTGGGAGTTGGAGTCTTATCCTGTGGCGATCATTATCTTTATTGCATCGATCCTTATTCCGGTGATGAAATTTCTTATCTTGATTTATCTGTTAATTAGTGTAAAATACCCTTTGGGAAAAGATAAAAAGATCAATAAACATAAATTATATTATATGACAGAGGTCATTGGCCCCTGGTCGATGATAGATGTTTTTGTCGTTGCTATACTCGCGGCACTCATACACCTTTCAAGTGTAGAGATACTGGCAGGTACAGCAGCAACGGCATTTGCCATTTCTGTCTTCTTTACACTTTTGGCAGCCCACGCTTTTGATGAAACATTAATTAAGGATAACAGATAAATGGCAGAACAGATACCTGAAATAACACAGTCGACCAAATTCAATTTTTTCACTTCAATTTGGATCGTTCCTTTTATAGCACTTATCATTGCCGGCTGGCTGGCATATCAGTATTTTGCAGAGCGGGGACCGGAAATAGAAATTATTTTTCCTGTCAATGAAGGGCTTGTTGCCGGTCAGTCTGTGATCAAATTCAGGAATGTCCCTGTGGGAAAAGTGACAAAAATAGATGTTTCCCCCGATACAGACGGTATTGTGGTGACCGTACGTATGAACTCAAACCGTTCCGAACCCTACCTGACTGAAAATGCACGTGTCTGGATCGTTAAACCTGAAGTCGGTCTTGGGGGTATCAGCGGTCTTGATACCTTATTGTCGGGGACGTACATTAACATCTATTCCAAAAAAGGCGGGAAGAGGGCGATGCGAAAATTCATCGGTTTGAGCCAGCCTTACCGTGATTCGATGGAAGGTGAATATTTCCATCTTGTTTCTTCCAGTGGTCATGATGTCTCCGTCGGTATGCCGGTCTATTACAAAAATATCAAAGTAGGACAGGTTGAGTATGTCTACCTGAGTCTCAATCAAAAAAATGTGGATACCATTATTTTTATTGACAAACAGTATGCGTCACTGATCCATGATGACTCAAAATTCTGGATAAAATCAATGATGAATGTTGATTTCAGCAAAGGAAATCTTGACATTAACATTGCACCGTTCAAATTCATGCTTCAGGGAGGGATCGTTTTCTCTTCTTCCGGCGTAGATGAAAATGCCACAGTCAGCAGTAACCGTGTTTTCCCTATCTATAAGAGTAAGACCAATGCTGCTTCAAAAACCATCGGTTCGGTACCCAATGAATTGGCTAAATTTATGCTGCTCACAGAGGTTTCAACAGCGAATCTCCGTGAACTCTCCCCTGTGCGTTTCGACGGCTTCGATATCGGCTGGGTCGATGATATAGAAATGACCTACAGCAGAGAATCACATACGATGCTGTCGAAGGTGATGATCGCTATGGATACGACAGTGTTCAAAGACAAAGATGATCAGAACAAGACAGGCCTTGAGAATATTTATGAAGCCGTGAACAATGGACTGCGGGCTAAAATTGATGCCCTGGATCCTATTTCGGGTATGTTGTATGTGGATCTCACCTTTGACCATAATGAAGGGAACGGTACCGTCATTCAAGGGAAAAAATATACACAGCTGCCAATGGTCACACAATCAAAGGTGGGTATCATGAGCAGTCTGTCAAAGATCATGGACAAGGTGAGTAATCTGCCATTGGAGAAATTGGTGAACTCTCTGGATAAGGTCATTAATGAAACTTCCGAACCGATCGCCAATGCCAATGAAATGATACTCGAACTTAAAAAGTCTGCCAAGCATCTTTCTGCTTTAACCAGTAAAAAGAGTTTTGAAACCATGCCGAACGAAGTGGACAAAGCCATTAAAGAGTTGACGCGTACACTCAGAAGTACACGAAAAGTGGTTGACGGATACAGTTCAGATTCCATGCTGAACAAACAGCTTTCCTATACACTTGAAATTTTGACGAAAACCTCTAAAGAGATGGAAGTCTTTTTACGTATGTTGAACAGAAAACCCAACTCACTTATATTTGGAGATTAAAAGATGATACTAAAAACAGTACTGGCGGCAGCCGCCGTTTTACTTTTGAACGGCTGTGTCGGCAGTTCGAACTATTATGTGCTTTCTGTGGCTTCCCAGCCCCAAACAGTTTACCCGAGACACAATAAGGTCATAGGGGTAGAGAAGATCACTATTCCGGGTTATCTCTATAAACGTGAGATCGCGATCGCCAAGTCAAAAAGCCAGATCGGGTTTATTTCCGGTTCAGAGTGGGGTGAGGACCTCGATGAAGGTTTGACGCACAGACTCATCTCCTATCTTCAAAAGAAGTTCAGAGAGCCAAGGGTCTACGAGTACCCATGGAATACAGACAAGAAGCCCAATCAGCTGGTCAAAGTACAGATCACGCGTTTTATTGCTTATGGCAACAGGGTCTATCTCGATGCCAACTGGGAGATCAAGAGTAGCACTGGCAGAAGCAGATCAAGTCTCTTCTCGACTTCTGTAGCCATGCCGTCCAACAATACGCAAAGTATCGTCAATGCGATGGATGCTGCTTTTGCTGAGCTTGAGAATGCTATTTCAAACGGCTTGAGATCATTTTGATCACTATGTCCATACTAAAAGGTAACCAATGAAACAATACATAAGTTTCTTACAAAAATTCAAATGGCTTATTGCCATTGCTGTGCCGCTGACAGTCTTTCTTCTGGCGCTCAATCTTAAACATCTTGAAATAGACGGCTCATACAGGATCTGGTTTGAAAAAGACTCCAAATCTCTGACTGACTACGATAATTTCAGAGCTGACTTTTCCAATGATATCGGTGTGAGTGTCATTTTTAAAGATGAAAACGGTATTTTCAACAAAAAAGCCCTGGGTACCATCCAGCGTATCACCGATGCATTCTGGGACATGAACCATGTGGACAGAGTCGATTCTATTACCAATTACCAGTATATACATTCCGATCCTGAACATCCCGATGATGTCCTCGTAGATGATTTCATAGAAGAGCTTGATGAAGCCACTCCGGAGTTTCTTGAAAAACGTAAAGAGATCGCGACCACTGACCCTATTGTCGTAAACTCCATGATCTCCAAAGATGGTAAGACCACGATGATCTTTGCCCGTCTGGATGTGGATGACAAAGAGGGTGAAAATTACACCGTAGAGATCATGAAAAATGTCCGTGCCATTATTGACCCTGAAGCCAATAAAACAGGGTACAAATTCTGGTTGAACGGTGGACCTGTCTCTACCGAAGCCTTTGTGAAGATCGCAGGTGATGATGCGATCACCTTTACCCCTCTGGTTCTCATTGTGGCGATGTCTCTGCTTTACCTTCTGTTCAGACGTGCTTCGGGTGCCATTGTCCCCATGTTCGTCGTACTCTTTACTTTCCTCTCTGTACTGGCGATACAGGTCATTTTAGGCTATAAACTCAATAACTTTACAGCCAATATTCCTGTCTTCATTGTGGCCATCGGTATTGCCGATGCTGTGCATATCTATTCGGTCTGGCTGACCAAGCGGAGAGACGGTCTGGGTAATTATGATGCGGTCTATGAATCGATCAGCAAAAACTTCCTGCCTATTCTCTTGACCTCTATGACCACTATTGTCGGTTTTGCAACATTGACACTCTCAAAAGTCGTCCCTATCGCGACACTGGGTATTGCCACCGCTTCCGGCGCAGCACTTGCCTTCATTATCTCCATTGTCTGGATGCCGGCAGTCCTGCTCATACTTAAAAAAGAGGTGAAACCTGTGACTGTGAAAGAAGGAACAAGTCTCGGTAATCTTGGCTATGGTGACTTCATTGTGCGTCATGACAAAAAACTTATTCTTTTCTTTACCATCATTATCGCTACCATCGGCTGGGGACTGACCTATATTAAAGTAGACAGTAATGTTATTCGCTATTTTGACAAAGAGGTTGAAATACGTCAGTCAACAGAGTTCAATATGGATAACCTGACAGGTCCGTTAACCTATACCATTATCGTTGATTCGGGTGAGAAAAACGGTATTAAAGAGCCTGAATACCTTAAAACAGTACAGCGTTTTTACAATGATTATCAGGCGGCCTTCCCAAAAGATATACGTCATATTTCTTCACTGCTCGATACGATCAAACGCTATAACAAGATCGTTAACCAGAAAGATGAAGTGCCTGAGAACAGAAACCTCATAGCCCAGTATCTGCTGCTCTTTACCTCTTCACTTGCTCAGGGTATGGAAATTACCGATAAGGTGGACTTTTATGAGCAGAAATTACGTATTTCTGTCTCTACCAATATCGTCGATACCACCAAAGATCTGGAAATGATCCAGTATGCACAGGACTGGTGGGATAAAACACCTTACAAAGCCACAGTAACAGGACAGGCAGTCATGTATGCTTTTATGCAGAAAGACATTACAGAAACGTTGATCTATTCACTCTCTCTGACTATTTTGATCGTCTCACTGATGATGCTGTTTATCTTTAGACGTTTAAAAATACTCTGGATCCTCCTCCTGCCAAATATCCTGCCTGTGGCCTTGGTACTTGGGCTTATGGGTTGGCTGGGACTGACGGTCGATATGGGTGTTGCCATCTCCGGAGCCATTATTATCGGGGTGGCGGTGGATGACACCATCCACTTCCTGGTGAAGTACTTTGAAGCCCGGAAACGGGGACTCACCATGGCAGAAACCTTCGATGAAGTCCTGCGTTATGCCGGTAAAGCTATTCTCTTTACGACCATTGTACTCTCCGGTGCTTTCTCCATATTTGCTTTCAGTACCTTTGCTCCCAACCAGAACTTTGGTATTGTGACCGCTGCGGCACTTGTGATCGCACTCATCACGGACCTCTTTTTACTTCCTGCCTTACTTTCTGTCTTTGACAATAAGAAAGCTGAGGAAAAATAACACTCTCCTCTTCTCTCCTGCTGAGTTACTTTTGTACTCAGCAGGAGAAACATATAAAAAAAATAGATATAAAAATATTGTTCATAATGATCTCTATGCTACCCTATATAACTATATAACGGGAGAAGAATGACACAATGAATATTCAAAAAATAGCACTAACGCTAACAGTAGGGGTTGCTTTACTGAGTAATGCACTTATGGCAGATGATGCAAAAGCAAGAGCCATTATGGAAAAAGTGGATGCACGTGATGAAGGTGATACACTTGAGCAGGACCTGTTGATGACTTTGATAGACAGCAGAGGGCATAAAAGAACAAGAAACATTAAATCCTACACTAAAAAGCATGGTCAGGATGATTATCAGGTCATGTTCTTTAAATCACCTGCCGATGTGAAGAATACGGCATTTTTAACCTATGACTACAAAGATAAAAACAAAGATGACGACCAGTGGTTGTACCTTCCGGCACTTAAGAAAGTGAAGAGAATTCCGGGTTCAGACAAGTCGTCAAGCTTTATGGGTTCTGACTTCTCCTACTCAGATATGACGAAAACAAACATCAATGACTTTAACTATAAACTCCTGAAAGAGACTAAAGTACGGGGACATGCTGCCTGGATGATCGAGTCTATACCACGAAGTAAAAAAGTATTGAAAGAGACCGGTTATACGAAAAGTATTCAAATCGTCAGAAAAGACAATTATGTCATTAGCCGTACCATCGGTTTTATGAGAGGCGGAAAGAAAAAATATATGGATGCCCCGCGTATTCATAAGCAGAGCGGTATCTGGATCGTAGATGAAATGTCCATGACCACGAAAAAAGGTAAAAAGACTTTGCATAAAACAATTATGAAGTTTTCAAATACAAAACTCAATAAACCGATCAGTGACAGTCAGTTTACGACCCGTCGTATTCAAAAAGGGCTGTAGTCTATGAAAATTACTTTAGCTCTATCTGCATTACTCCTTACTACACTCCTGCAGGCGGAGAGTGTTGAAGAAGCTTTTGAAGGTTTTGACGATGCTCCTGCACCCATTGCCAAAAGTGAAAGCAAGCCTGCAAGTTCCGCTTCCGAGACAGATGAAGCCATGGCAGGATTCGATGATGAAAGCATAACGGAAACAACAAGTGCAGACTCTGATATGGCAGGCTTTGATGATGAGGGTACTGTTTCTTCAGAAGACGAAAACGGTACAATGGGGGAGACGGTGGAAGAGAAGCAGGGCTTCCTTGCTGACTTTTCGGGTAAATTTACCCAGCAGGCGGCACTCTCCTACAATAAAAGAAGACCACAGAACGTTTTCTATTCACTGAGACAGACACTTTTCCTGAATT
>JALSUP010000105.1 GCA_027071315.1 Sulfurovum sp. | reverse complement strand
TCAATAAAACGAAGTATTTTCAGTCGGGTCTCATCATTGAGGGCACCGACGGTTTTTAAGAATGTATTCATGCTGTAAGTGTAGCGAAAAAAAGAAGATGTATCAAGAAAATGTGATATGAAAAACCGTAGGGTGCGTAATCACGCACCAAAACCTTTGTTTAAGGCTTATTCCTGAACTTCACCTGTTTCTTCTCTCTGTCTACTTTAAAGAGAAAATGCTCCCAGGTATAGGTACCGTTACTGTCAGGAAGCGGCTTAAGCGCAGACAGTAACTGTTCTTCATCTTTCTCTTTGTAGTAAAAGCTTCCATAGAGCTCATTTCTGTCAAGATCATGCGTCTCGGCAATGTCATAGGCTGACTTCGGGAGCAGTGCAGGTATCCATCCCTGTTGTGTGGCGTTCTCCTCCATGACAGAGGCGTAGTCCGCATATTTATTGATGGTGACGTCTGAGAATGTCGACCTGATAATAAAAAAGACGGCAATAAAGAAGAGCAGGATGGCAATGATGATTTTTTTCATGGGTATGACCTTTGTTATTTTTTTCTGTAGAGGAGCAGGAAAAGCCCCAGTGAAGCAGCGGAGACCAGAATGATCGATGCACCGGATGTGAGGTTGTAGGTGTAGGAGAACCAGAGTCCCACAAGGGTGAAAAGCGTGGCAATGAGCCCCGAGATGACCATCATCGAGAAGAGGGAGTTGGAGAGCTTCTCTGCGATGTAAACGGGAATGGTCAGCATGGCGATCACCAAAATGAGTCCGACCACTTTAATGGCGACGACGACGGTCAGCGCAGAGAGTATGAGTATCAGCGTGTAGAAAAATTTGACATTCACCCCTCTGAGCTTGGCGTATTCGCTGTCGTAAGAGACGGCAAGAATATCACGGTACCAGAAGGTCACCACAAAGAGTATGATGGCGAGCAGGGCAGCCATGAAGTAGATGTCCTGTGTGCTGACAGCCAGTATGGAGCCGAAGAGGTAGGACATCATGTCGACATTGTAGCCGGGTGTGAGATCAATGAAGATGACACCAATGGCCATACCCACCGCCCAGATGAGCCCGATGAAGGTATCCATCCGGTGGCGTTTGTGCATGGTCAGGAAAGCAATAAGCATCGCGGCACCGACGGTAAAGAGCGAAGCCCCCAGAAAGATGGGAAATCCGAAATAGACCGCCATCCCGATACCGCCGTAGGAAGCGTGTGCCATACCGCCGGCAAGGAAGACCATGCGGTTGACCACAATGAGTGAGCCTATGACCCCCGCAGCGAAGGAGACGAGTAGACCTGCAAGCAGTGCGTGCTGGATAAATTCAAAGGACAGGGCTTCTATCATTTCTCTTCTCTCCATTGTGTATTGTTCTCTTCATGTTCGCAGGTATTACACTCATTGGAACCCAGCATCTGAAGCAGTTCTATTTCACAGAAATGCTCTTCGTCGCCATGAGTATGGAAAGTGGACTTTTTATCTGAAATATCATGGTAGGAGAGCCGTTTGTTAATGTGCGCCGCTTTGTTGGCATACTCCAAAATGACAGAGATGTCATGGCTCACCACAATGATCGTAATGCTGCTGTTAAGCATTTTTAAAAGCTCATAGATCTCTTTTTGTCCGTTGATGTCGATGCTTGAGGTAGGTTCGTCGAGTATCAGTATTTTGGGGTGGGCGCAGAGTGCTCTGGCGATCATGACTCTCTGTCGCTGTCCTCCGGAGAGTGACCCGATCTTGCTTTGGGCAAAATCCTGCATGCCGACCTGGGCGAGGGCTCCCATGGCGCAGGCTGTTTCATCTTTGCCGTAACCAAAGAGGGGTGTTTTCTCTCCCACATGTCCCATCAGTACGACTTCAATGACCTTAATGGGAAAGTCGGTATTGACATTGGTATTCTGCGGTACATAGCCGACCAGAGAAAGGTTTTTGGAGGGTGCTTCACCAAAGACCCTGACGGAACCTTGTTTAGGCTTCTCCAGACCCAGCAGCAGTTTGAGCAGGGTAGACTTCCCTCCGCCGTTGGGACCGATGATAGCAAGGAAATCAAGCGGATCGACCTGTAAATTTATATTATCTAATATGATATCTCTGTCATAGCTAAAGCTAAGCCCTTTAACCTCTACTACGGGGGTCTTATTTCCCAGCAATGGCATGGGCGATCTTTAAAAGGTTTGCTGACCAGTCTGCTGCAAGAGGAGAGACTTTAATGACTTCGATATGCAGTTCTTTGGCCATCACTTTGGCCATAGCATCGGAAAATTCAGGCTGCGTGAAGATGGCTTTAACCTTCTCCGCTCTGGCCTCCTTGATGAGCACGATCATCTCTTTGGGTTTGGGACTCTTCCCCGAGATCTCTACGGCTAACTGCTCCAGACCGTAGGCATGGGCAAAGTAACCCCAGGAGGGGTGAAAGACCAT
>JALSUP010000104.1 GCA_027071315.1 Sulfurovum sp. | reverse complement strand
GTTGGTTTCTGTTGGTCGCTTTGAATGTTATCATGTAAATGGAGCCTTGGTAGAATATGTTCTTATGAATATATATTATTATATCTAATTATCGGTTATGGAGGAGTTAATCCGACAGACTCCTAGGACAAGGAATTGTCAATTTTAATAGTTCAAACTCATCTTTAGTATAAAGAAATTGTAAACTTTTTGATCCAGCATAAAAGTTATCTAAACTAATAGATTTTTTTTGAAACTCACACCAATTACTTTTATTAGCCAAAGGCCAGTATTGCATAAAATCTTCTATACAGTTATCACAACATGCTATATCACTAGAAAACCATGATTCCAAATCCTCAAAAAAATCATCTTTAAAGGATGGTTTTGTTTTTTCCAAAGTTTTTTTATTCATAACTTTCTCCTAAAATCAACCATGATCTTAAATGGTAAAAAATGCACTCTAAATATCCAAATTCTAAACGATAAGTTTGTTTTCATGGTTTTGATCCTTTATTTTTACTATTCTATTCAGATTAGATATTAATTGTAAGGTCATATTTGAAATATTTTTTCTCAAATATGACTACCTGAAATACTTTCTCTAAAATAACATTACAAACTATTCAACCACATTGTCACTATAAAAATAAAAAGTCCTGTCCAGACTAAACCTAAAAAGTGAATCAGGATTCCATCTTCGTCTGAAACATCATCCGTCACAAAAGGACGATACAGTACCAGTATAGCCAAAGGTAAAAACAAAATATCCAATGCATTGAAGATCAGGAGTAATATAATGGCAACAATACTCCCAAATATCAATCCCCACCAGCCAATGAAAGCCCAGACCATCAAAGCAATGACCAATGCATTCCAAATGATTTTAAACGGGTATAGGACAACATTCATAAAATACTTCTTTGTCTAAGATTATTTTTTTTCACATATCAGCGGTATCGTATAATCCGTACCCACTTTTTTAATATAATATAGATCAGTCCCCATGTCATAGATAATAATATATGCTCCGGAGTGATAGAGTCTATATACCTGATTCTCTATTCTGTTGAATCGGTAATTACGTACCTTTCCGTTATGACCTACCTTTAGTAATTTTGGGTTAATTTTCTCTATGTAGTAGGCGTTGTTCTGCTCCTGATTCACTCTTACTTCTTTGTGTGTTTTAGTACTATACAGCGTATAGTCATCCAGTACGCATTCAAGCATTTGAGATCCTTTTATTTGGGTTATGCTGTATGATAGTCTGATTATAAAAAAAGGGTAAGGTCAACTTTCTAATCTTTTTTTCTCAAAAATGACAACCTCCCCTCTAACCCAACATTTGTTATACTCCAACCATCTAACTCTCAAGGTGCCTACTTGCAATTTAACCAATACCTGAAAACATGTAGACAAAACGCTGGACTCACACAGGAACAACTCGTACATGCTCTCTACAGTTTCGATATTGACAGCTTTAAAGGCATAGATACCGCTGCATTGAGTAAATGGGAAAAAGGCACCATACGACCTACAGTATCCAGACAAATAGCCATAATGAAGTATTTTCAAAAGCTCACCGATTCAAAACTTCCTTGCTGGGAAGGGTATACGGATGATGAGATTGAAGATCTCATCTGTAATATAGGTATGAAAAATCTCATAGGCAAAAGTAAACAGTTCATATCTGGCTTCCCTTCTCAAAATATGAACGTTGACAATCTACAGATACATCTACTACGCAACTTCGACAATATGGATACGCTACTTGAGATCAATATGGACTTACACCAAAATGCAAACGATGAATCAATGCAGAACACACTGGAACAATTCAAAGAGTGGGCTCTTCACCCCAGTAATTATTTTATTGCCTGTGAATACAAAGGTGTATTTTTAGGTCTCTTTTTTACCCTTAAACTCAAGCAGCAGGTCTTTAATGATATTTTAGATTTCAAAATGAAGAAAAGTGATATAGCAGTCGATGACTTTGCCCTCCCAGACGAAGAAGGCTCCAGTATGCTTCTTTCCTTTTATGCCCTTAACGATAAGGTAGCTACTGCTCTCTTTGTGCGTTATTATGCTTACCTCATTACCAATCAACATGTTATCAATGAAATTGGTGGTGTAACCATACAGGATGATGCAGGGAAGATTGTGAAGAATATGAATCTGCATTATCATAACAGTTTCATAGTAGATGATGATGTAAAGATAAAATCTTACAGACAAACACTTTCAGATGTATTTGCTTCTGAAAATGTTGTCAAAATGCTTTTTACGAAGCAGGAGTGCCCTGAAGGGTAGCCATCTCTATTTTTGCTACTTCGTCATCTAAGGGCTTAACTCTCAGGCAGTACTCTTTTTTACTGATGTAACCTTTTTGGTATTGATGATACGCTTGCATGATCTGCTGTTGCAGCTCTTTCATTTTTTTCTTGTTATCTCTGTTTCCTTGATCCATGGCATATACCTTTTTCAAAATTTTCTTATAATATACCACGATTGCAAACAACATAGAATGTCATATTTTAAATATTTTTTTTCAAAACATGACTAGCTGATGCTTTTAAATGAGGGTAAAGCCTCTTTACTGTTTTGTCACGTTTTCTACACCCACCAGAGTACTCAACTCTTTTTTAAGAGCTTTGGTTCTTTTGGCCACTTTGTCTAAGTCAGATGTACCTGTCTGCTCTATCACCGCAAGTTTTGCTCTGAGTTTTGCTTCAGTTTGTATGCGCATCATCGTATAGGAGACATAATAGTTATAAATGTTTTGAATATACTGCACCGTCTCTCTACCAATGACTTCTGCGGCAATGACTTCAACATTGTCAAACCAGACGTTGGGGTTGAGTCCTCTTGCTTTTGCTTTTTTTCTCAGTCTGTTGATCTTGTTGGGACCAGCATTGTAACCGGCAAAAATGAACAGCGTTCGGTCTGCCTCTGAAATAGCTTTGTCGGAAAAGTAATGCTCTTTTAAAAGTTTATGATACTTCGTTCCGGCATGAATATTGGCATCGGTATTGTTAATATTGCCGACTTTCATCTGCTTTCCTGTTGCAGGCATAAGCTGCATGATCCCTCTGGCACCCACGTGACTTCTGGCTTTCGCAACGAGTCTCGACTCCTGATACGCCTGTGCCATTAAAATAAGCGGATCCAGCTCATACTGTGTGGCATATTTTTTAAATGTTTTACGTAAAGATTCAAACTTATCTTTGGAGATGCCTTTTGTACGACTTTTACTGGATTTGAGAGACTCAATATACTTGGCAGTCGCCACCTTTGCAAAACGTTTACCGACTTGATGTATTTTGATATAACGGTTCAACTCCTCTTTCAACAGAGGGCTCTCTTTACGCAGCATCAAAGCCAATTCGCTATTTTCTCTAAAGGTGATCTCTTTATGCAGTACCATATTTTTGTAGACAGCCGACCACATCTCTGCTTTATAGTCATCGATAATAGTAATACCTATGAGCCCGTCATTCACCAGGTCAAGAATATCTTCACTCTCAAGTTCTGCAGGCAGGGCACGAATAATAATAGGATCCAAACCTTTATACACAAGTGTTTCACTCACCTGTAACAAAGAGTCAAGGTAAGACATAGAGGGCTTGACATAAACCTCTTTTCCGGCAAGATCTTCAAAAGACTTAATACCTTTCTGTTCACTCGAAGTGACAAGTATTTCATTGATCCCTGAGGCAAAAGCGTCCGTAAAATCTATCTGTTCCTGACGTCTTTTCGTAATGGTATTGTCAGCCATGGCAATATCACCATAGCCGGCATTCAATGCAGGTATGAGGAATTCTCTTGTCACAGGAATAGGAATAAGTTTCGTTTTTATATATTTGTTCTTCTGTGGATATCTCTCATTGATCTGCTTTTCAAGTGCAGCAATGGCATTATGATAGAGACCTGATGCCTTCCCTTTTTCAATACCGTAAAAAGCTTCCGAATTGACCACAAGTACCCTGATGGTTTTACGTTTCAGCATTTCATCCAGGTCACCCGTCTGTGCTTCAAGTACTTTTTTGATCAAGGGTTTGGACGCTGTCTTTTCCGTTGTCAGTTTTTTGATCTGTTTATCTGTATTGACCTTTGCCTGTATGGGTACCGTTGCACCCATAGAAAGTGTCAATAATGAGAGTAAAAGTTTTTTTCTCATCAAAATCCTTTCATTTGTTATGATTAAGAATAATGCTTTTAGGAAAACAGGGGAAGGGCATTACAAGGTATATTTTTTCTCTCTAAATGCCTAGTAATATAAAGAAGTAGAGAAGATTTTTAGTAAAGTGCTTCTGCACCTTTTGTACTTTCTAAGTTACTTGTGACCAGGAATGCACCGCTGTTCAAGTGTTCTCTCACCGTTTTCAATACCGAACGTGCCTTGGATTCCTGCAGGTAAGGACCAACCATGACTTTGTAGTTTTTCTCACCCTTTGTTTCATAAGAGAGCCCCAATTCTGAAAGCTTAGCCAGATAACTTGCTGTTGGCTTTCTGGAAAATGAACCTGCCTGAATATAATAACTCTCTGTGTTCTTGGAGAGCACTTTCTTTTTCGCTGCAGCACTTTTTTTCGTTGGTAACGGTAGCGGTTCATTGACAACCACACCCCTGCCCTTGTAACCAACCAACCATTTTATCACCCTGTTCTGAAGTTGTGATGCTTTCCAGTTCCCTGCTTTAGAGTTGACCAGTATCACCGTTGTGTAGTAGCGGCCGTTTTTACTTTTCACATAACCGGAAATGTTTTTTACCCGTTTGAGTGTACCTGTTTTCATCCAGGCTCTGTTGCGTACCACCGTACCACGGAAACGTCTTCGTATCGTACCGTCCACACCGGCAATAGAGAGTGTTTTCATCCAACGCATACCATAACGTGTGTAACCGTCATCGAGTACAGAGGCCAAGAGTTTGGCATTGAGTTTTGCCGTACGTGAAAGTCCGCAGCCGTTGTCTATGGACAAGGTTGATTTCGGCAAGGCACCTCTGCTTTTGAGAATGTACTCGACCGCCTGTCTTCCCTTGGAAAGTGTTGCCGGTGCCCCATACATTTTAGCCCCTAAAAAAAGCAGCAGATGACGGGCATAAAGGTTGTTTGACTTTTTAGCCGTTCTTGAAATGATCTTCTCTAAAGAGTAGGAGTAGTGGGTAAAGATCTTTTTGGCACCCTTGGGTACTTTATTGAGACGCATACCACCAGATACTTTGACACCCTTTTTATTTAAGGCATCTTTGAGTGCATAATAGAAAGATTTATAGGGCTTGGTGATCACCTGACAAAGATTGCGTGTACCGCAGTTTTTAGAAATTTTTCCTCTTAAAATGACTTGCGTGGTCGCTGATTTCTCATCTATTCTAAGCCCCGGCCAGGAGTATCTTCCTTTACAGGGTTTGTTGACACGCTGCAGTTTGTTTTGAATGACATAAGAGCCGTCAGGTACTTTTTTAGTGACCGCGTTCTTCTTAGGGGTCACGCAAATGGTAGAGATGCGCTCATTGAACATCATGGCATCCGGCATAGCATTGTAGGGACTGTAAGTATGCTTGTCGAAGCCTGAATTGTTTTTATTACCCACAGCAAAATAGCTACGGTCGATCACAATATTTCCCGTAATTTTTCGAATACCCTTCGCTTTGATACGGTCTACAATGGAAGCAAGATGCTTTGTAGAGAGTGTCGGATCACCGTAGCCCTTGACAATAAGGTCACCGTTAAGTACCCCGTTTTTCACTTGCCCTTTCGTATAAAACTCCGTAGGCCAGCGGTAATCAAAGCCAAGCTTTAACAAAGCCGCATAGGTTGACAAAACTTTTATGACCGAAGCAGGTGTACGTGCGGTAGAAGCATTTAAAGATGCCACCACGCGTTTATTATTCTTACCCGCTTCTTTAATGTAAATACTGATATCTTTTGAGGGAATACCCGATTTTTTGACAATGGTATTAAGACCCGCAGGCAGCGCAAAAACCCATGTGGAGAGTAGCAGAACAATGGCTAGAATTTTTCTCACTTTTTCTCCTTATAGGCTTTCAGCAAACGCTGCATCGCCTCTTCCAGTACTTCTCGGGATGTACCTATATTCAATCGCATAAATCCTGCTCCTGTTTTTCCAAAACTCTGACCGTCATTGAGCCCCAGTTTTGCGTCCGATACAAAAAAATCTACCAACTCTTTTTGATCCAATCCCATTTCCTGACAATCCAGCCAAAGCAAATAGGTTGCTTCTGCCGGCAAGGCTTTGATAGGAAGGTCATGTGTCTCCATAAACTCTTTAATAAATACAATATTAGCAGAAAGATACTTTTTTAAAGCATCCAGCCAGACATCACCCTCTTCGTAGGCTGTCATTAAAGCTTCAATACCAAAAGGATTTCCGTTGGTAATACCCGATTTATCCTGTCTGACATGAAAACGTCTTCGCAGTCTGTCATCGGGAATGATGGCATAAGAGGTATTGAGCCCTGCCACATTAAAGGTTTTGGACGGAGCATTCAAAATGACACAATGCTCCTGTATCTTTTCAAAACTCCCCAGAATATGATGGGTTTTTTCATACACAATGTCAGCATGGATCTCATCGGCGACAATGAGCACTTTGTTTTCCAGACAGATCTCTATGATTCTGTTTAACTCATTTTCATCCCAGACACGACCCGTAGGATTGTGGGGAGAACAGAGTAGGAAGAGTTTCGATTTTTTGATCTTTGCTTCAAAGTCTTCAAAGTCTATCTCATACTTTCCATTCTTATAGAGCAGTACATTGTCATAGAGTTGACGTTTTTTACGTTTCACAGAAGAGGCAAAAGGCGGGTAGATGGGACTCTGTATCACCACGCCATCTCCTTTGGAAGTGTAGGCTTCTATGGCAAAATTCATAGAAGGCACAACCCCGTAACAAGGCACGATCCACTCCTGCTTTATCTCCCAGTCAAAACGTTTTTTCATCCAATTCTGGATAGCGTCATAATAACGCGGCGGGTAGACCGTATAGCCGTACAGAGGATGCGCGGCCCTTTGCTTCATTGCTTCCTGTACACAGGGAGGAGAAGCCAGGTCCATATCGGCCACCCAGAGAGGCATGAGGTCAGAGGTACCGAATTTTTTAATAGCATCGTCATATTTGGTCGTATAGGTACCGCTTCTGTCTATGGCTTTAAAGTCACTCTGTTTCATGATTGTTTTTCCCAGACTGTCATTTGTGCAATGGTATGCTGATGTTTTCTCGCAGTCTCCTGGATGACAAAAGGAACATCACGGGTATCAACCAGTTTAAAGTCAGAGCCAAGTATCTCTTCGAGTCCCTGCAGGGTGCTGACATTCTCTCCATCACGTTTATAGCCGCCTATCCACTTCTCTTTTGCCGTAGACTCTTCCTGCCAGGTGTAGGGTGAAGTGAGTATAAGCAAGCCTTTGTCATTGAGTCGTGCTGCCATACTCTCCAAAAACTTTTGCGGGTCATAAAGACGGTCTATGAGGTTACCTGCAAAGATCAGGTCGAACTCTTTAAAGATCGGTTTGAGGTTACAGGCATCTGCCTGCCAGAAAGAGACTTTATCGGCCTCTTTCTCCAGGTTGAAGTCAGAGAGTGCCACTTCATAAAAGGCTTCCAGTTCACCCTCTGTCGGCATCACATAACGCAGGATACCCTCCTCTTTCATCTTCTCTGCTTCCTGAATGAAACGGGTTGAAAAATCCACCCCGATCACTTCATCAAATTCACGTGCCAGTTCAAAAGAGCTTCGACCAATAGCACAGCCGATATCGAAAGCTTTTCTTTTTGGTTTCTCTTTCATAGAGTCCAAAGCGAGTTGGGCACAGGTTTTCGGGTAATTGGCAACCCCCAGCCTATTTTCTCCCCAGGAGAAGTGACAATATTGTGAAATGATGCTGTCTGTTGTGTAAGGGTTACTCATTATTTTTTCCTCATAATTACTCTCGATGTATCTAAATCCGGCATGCTGATAGAAGTGCCTTCTAAATCCGTAACGGCTGTTCTTTGCAGCCAGATTCCCGCAGCTTACCCAGGAAGCCCCGTTGATGATGTTATGTTTCCCGTCAAAAGTGGGTACGGTAAAGTCATCATAGACCGGGTGTACTTTAAAGCCTTCAAAGGGGTAGATAGGCGTACGTGACCACTGCCAGACATTGCCTGTGACATCACAGAAAC
This sequence comes from Sulfurovum sp., assembly GCA_027071315.1. Lineage (GTDB taxonomy): Bacteria > Campylobacterota > Campylobacteria > Campylobacterales > Sulfurovaceae > Sulfurovum. The sequence continues at coordinate 20,241 of JALSUP010000104.1, read as the reverse complement.
CATTGTGTTCAAAACGCTCTACAGGCATAGAAGAAGCAAAGTGTTCCAGGGCGGTATTGACACCTGTTGTTCCCTTTTCTATCCAGGAAAGGTAGTCTCCGACATTTGAAAAGTCACGCAGACGGTGATATTCATCTTCTGTGGGTAAGACAATATTTTTACTCTCTTTTTCAGACTTCCAGCGGCAGAAAGCTTCTGCTTCCAGACAGTTGACTTCGACAGGCCAGTTCAGAGGAAGCGCTATTTCTCTGCTTAATGTACGAAGAGCATAGCCCTCTTCTCTCTCTTTCCAGAACAAAGGATGCTTTGCTTTGGAAAAAGTACGCCAGGCATTCCCCTCTTCACACCAGTATTCACTTTTTTCATAGCCATTGGCTGTCACAAATTCCAAATACTCAGCATTGGAAACAAGGTATTTGGAAGCCATAAAAGAAGGCACAGTTACCTGATGGGAACCATACTCATTGTCCCAGCCAAAAAGCCTGGCATCTTTCCCTTTTCCTAAAGTGACCGTGCCCGAAGAGACAGGCAAAAGTACATTTTGAGGAGCAGGTCCGTAACTTTCGCACTCTCTCCATGCTCCATCTTCACGTACCCTGTCAAACGGGAGCTGACGGATCAAGACAGAAGAGGTTTCCAGGTGGATGTTCTCATGCTCTATACCCATCAAAATTACCCACCATGGTGACTCCCATGTGATGGGAAGTTCCAAAGGCAAAGTATCGATTAGCCCAGTAACCAGATCATACAGGGTATCACGGTATTTTTGTGTCTCCCAAAGTGTGGGCCAGTCGTAATGCTTTTCATTCAGATCATCCCAAGACATTTCATCGACACCGACTGCAAAGATGGATTCAAGCTTTGGGTCAATACGTTTGTCAATGATCTTGGCCAGTTTGAGTTTGTTGATGAAGAAGGTGGCCGTATGGCCGTAGTAGAAGATAATAGGATGACGTAGCGGATCAGCTTTTTCAAAGTAAGCAGCTTCATCGGCTACCAGCGTAAAGAGTGATTCATAACGCTTGTAGCAGGCTTGAAAGTAGGCTTTGATCTCCTGACGTTTTGTCTCAGGATTGTTTCCTGTAAGTGTAGGTATTGTTAACAAGGCATACTCCTATACTTACTGGAATGGTTAAAAATCAGCTTTCTCTTTGCTACTCTCGATCATTGAAATAATGATCGTGTAGACATTGGCAACAACAGCTCCTATGACCAGACCCACTGCAAGCGTATGCTGATCATAAAACTTCAGGGCAAAAAATGCCGGTATCAAATGCAGGTCAGCCACCAAAGAGCCGGCCAATAATTCTGCAGAGAGTGTATTACGTACACCGATCTTCAAAATAGTCGAGATGACATTGACAGAGCCGGCAACAAAAAGTGCTACCAGATGCTCGTCATATAAAAACGCTGCCGATGTGGTCAAAGACATCAACGTAAAAAAGATATAAAAAACTTTACCCCATTGCATAGATCAACTCCTTAAAAGTTATATTGTACCATTTTCGTACATGGCTCTCATTTTCTCTTTCTCTTTTTCACGCTTGAGTTTGGCTGCCTCTTTTTCTCTAAAGTCAGAAACAGAGAACTTAAGCCACATCAAAATCGGTGATGCCACGAAGATAGATGAGTAAGTACCGACAATAATACCGACCAGTAAGGTGAATCCGAATCCGTGAATGATTTCACCACCGAACATCCAAAGGGTAAAGACCACGAAGAATGTGGTGAGTGACGTCAAAGTCGTACGTGAAAGTGTACGGGTGACCGACTCATCGATGATGCTTCCAAGGTCAGGGTCTTTAATGGTTCTGATCCCTTCACGAATACGGTCAAAGACAATGATGGTATCGTTCAGCGAATAACCCAGAATAGTTAGGAGTGCCGCAAGTGTGTCAAGGTTGACTTCAATGTTAAAGAGTACCACGGCACCCATTGCAATGGTCACATCGTGCACCAATGCCATGACCGAAGCCACCGCAAATCGCCACTCAAATCGGAAAGAAACATACACAAGAATACCCAGGATCGCAAGAAAGAGGGACATCAGTCCCTTTTCACGCAATTCAGAACCGACTTTGGCTCCGACCATATCGACTCTTCGTATTTCAAATTTACCTGTATCTTTTAAAAGAGCACGCATTTTGTCGCCTACATCTTCACCCAGTGCCTGAGAACTTGTTTTAGTACGCACGATCACTTCTTCATCTGAACCGAAGAAGGTCACCGAAGCAGACTCGTAGTGTTTGTCTTTGGAAATGGCATCTCTGATCTTTTTGATCGGTGCTTTTCCCTCATACTGAACTTGAACCAGTGTACCGCCGGCAAAGTCAATACCGTAATTAAAGCCTTTTGTCAGGATCAGTCCTATGGAAATGATCAGCACGGTAAGAGACAAAATACCGAAACGTTTACTTTTGCTCATTAACGCAAGAGGTTTTTTATACTTGAATACTTCCATTATTTTGCTCCTCCTGCTTTAATTCCAAACCAGAATCCCAGTTTGTTTTTATCGATCTTTGGCATGAGCCACTGGTACATACCGTGTGTTCCTACGATCGCTGTCAGCATTGATGCCAAAATACCGATACTCATGGTCAGGGCAAATCCTTTAATGGCACCCGTACCATACACATACAGTACCACCGCTGCGATCAGTGTGGTCACGTTCGCATCAAGAATCGCGGTAAAGGCGTTGTCGTAGCCATCTTCAATGGCTTTAGGCACCGATTTTCCTTCATGCAGAAGTTCCCGAATACGTTCGGTGATAATCACGTTGGCATCCACAGCCATACCGACCGTCAGGACAATACCTGCCATACCCGGAAGAGTCAGGGTCGCACCAAAGAGTGACATGATCGCCAAAATAAGAAAGAGGTTTCCTATGAGCGCCACATCTGCGATCATTCCGGCCGCCCCGTAATAGACGATCATAAAGAGTACAACGATCACAAAACCAAGGATAAGCGCCATGGAACTTGACTTAATACTGTCTGCCCCAAGGCTGGGACCAACCGATCTTTTCTCCATCACATAGACAGGAGCAAGCAATGCACCTGAACGCAGTGCAATGGCAAGGTCAGCCGCCTCTTCAATTTTGAAGTTACCTGAAATTTGTACATGTCCGCCACCAATACGCTCACGAATATTCGGAGCAGAGTAGACTTTGTTATCAAGAACAACTGCCATTCGCTTTCCTACAGACTTGGCTGTAAAATCACCAAATATCTTGGCACCCTGTCCATTGAGTGAGAAGTTGATGACGGGCTGGTTGTTTTTGTCAAATCCGACTTTGGCATCTGTCAGCATAGAGCCGTCAAGTACAGGGATCTGCTTTAACAGGTAACGCTCATTGGTATTGACATCCGGAAGAATGACATCGCCGAAGCTTCTGGCTTCATTGTCATTCATTGTCATGACCCTTGCCTGTCTGTCTTCATCGACAGCCATCAGCTGCAAGTGTGCTGCACGGGCAATAAGCTCACGAATACGCTGCTCATCGGCCTGTGTTTTAATACCGGGTACTTCTACAAGGATCTTGTCTTCACCCTGCTTGGCAACTGTTGGTTCAGCCAGACCAAACTCATTGAGTCTGTTTCTAATGGTATCAACTGCCTGGGAAATGGCATCTGCTTTGGTACGTGCTACCTCTTCTTCTGTCATTTTCAGAGAGAACTTCAATCCGTTCTCACTTAAAACAGTCCCTTTGAGCTCTTTTTTCAAAAGTGCTTTGGCTTTAGGTACATCATCTTTGTCTAAAAGTTCAAAGACAATCTCTTTTTTATCTACCACACCCAGATCATCAAAAATGATCTCTTCATCATCAAAGACATATTTAATGGTCGCTGCCATGGATTTGATACGTGACTCTATAGCGATATCACTTTTGATACCGAGCAACATATGAAGCCCACCCTGCAGGTCAAGTCCCAAAGTGATCTTTTTCCCACTCTCACTCTGCGTCAAAGACGGTATGGAAAAAACCACACCGAAAATGAGTGCAAAAGCAAAAAGTATAATTCTAAAATTAAGCGACTTCATTACCTAATTCAACCTTCTTTGCAACAAATGTTTTTTCCAGTTTCACAATGGTGTCATCATTTAGTTTGATTTTGATAAAATCTTCTTCAGGCTTTACAACAACGGCATGAATACCGCCGGAGGTGATGATCTTGTCACCTTTTGCAAGTCCGGCGATCATTGCTGCGTGTGTTTTTTGCTGTTTCTGCTGCGGTCTGATAATTAAGAAATAAAAAATAGCAAACAAGAAAACGAGTGGTAAGAGTGATACAATACCGTTAGTGTCCATAAGGAATCCTTTGAATAAAATTAGCCATTATTTTAGCACTTTAGAGATAACAAGAGGCTTTTTCATCGCACTTTTGGGGTCGGCCTTCATCTATTTGGACTATTGGCATTTTTCTTCTGAGCTTATCTCAACGATTTTGGGACTCCTCTCCCTCTACCTTCTTCTCTCCTCCCATACAAGAACATGGGTCACTGCAGGATTTTTTACAGGACTCTTCTGGTTCTGGTGGGTGGCACTCTCTTTTAACCATTACCAAATGCCCTGGGCCATTCCTTTTGTCATGCTTTTTATGGGTCTGGCATATGCTCTGCTCTTCGGATTGCTCTCATGGGGGTCTGAGAAGATCGCTACAATTCCCAATCGCGCAGGGTGGGGTCTCCCAGAAAAACAAGCCAAGCTCTCTCAAGAAAAGGTGGGTGAACCCACCCTACGCGTTTTAATTTTAAGAATGCTGGGTCTTTTGACCCTCAGCTACATCCACCCCTTCGGTTTTGACTGGTTCAAACCTGAGTTGGTCTTTGTCAACAGTTACATCGGCATAGAAAAGTGGCAGTTTGCGCTTGTTCTGGCAGCCATCGTGCTCTCTCTCTGGAAAAAACAGCTGCTCTTTCTTTTTCTTGTCATACTTGCCTATCAGCCAGGCCATCATACCACACCTAGCGTTCCCAAAGAGATACAGCTTGTCACCCTAAACACCACAGTCAAAGACAAATGGGACAAAAAGGCCAATAAAGCGCAGTTTCAGGAAATATTCCAGGAGATCGACAAAGCAATTGCCGCAAAAAAGACACTTGTCATCCTGCCAGAATCAGTTTTTCCGCTCTTTTTAAATTATGATCAAAAGCTTATGGCCAGACTGGAAGAAAAAGCTAAAAAAATTTCTATTGTCGTCGGTGCACTCTACTGGGACGGAAAAACCCCACATAATTCTGCCTACATTTTTGCAAACAACAAAGTAACCGTTGCCAACAAAGTCCTGCTCGTCCCTTTCGGAGAAAGCAACCCCCTGCCTGACTTCCTTTCTGACTGGGTCAACAAAGTCTTTTACGACGGTGCAGTCGACTACAAAGCAAGTGAAAATGTCGTGGACTACAGCATAAACGGCAGCACATACAGAAACGCCATCTGCTTCGAATCTACCTCTGAAAGACTCTACGAAAAAGATGCCAATGGGGAAAGACCAAAACAGATGATAGTCCTCAGCAACAACGGCTGGTTCACCCCCTCTACAGAACCCACCCTGCAACGCTTACTCTTGCAATACTATAGTAAAAAGTACGGCACAACCATCTACCATGCCGTTAATATGTCACCCTCTTATGTCATTCAAAATGGGGAAGTGTCTCAGTAAAAAACTTTTAACCCGTTTGCATAATCCATCCTCGGGAGGAAATGCATCCAAACTTACCTCTCCTTTTGGTATAAGCCTTGGGTCACTCAAACAGATAGTTGAACTATTCGATTCAAGTAACGCAAATATAAGTGAGCATATCAAATCCATTTTTGATAGTAATGAATTGAACAGAAGTACAACTGTTCAGAAATTCCGAACAGTTCAAAATGAAAGATTTAGATAAAAAGTAGTTTGCTTTTTCTCGGATGGATGCTCAGAGTTTGGGGATAATGGAGAGGTTACTTTAATCGTGAATATGTTGGTGGTTGTAGGGTGGGTTTCTAACCCACCACCTAAGGCACCCTGCATACAGACACACTCTCGCCGCAAGGCTTAAAAAACCACTATCATCATCTTAAGAATAATAGATAATATTTTAGCTATAATGACTACATATCCAAAAAAAGGAATAATATGTTATCTTTTTTACCTCCTATGCCATCTGAGGTGATGGAGACCCTCAAAACAAAATTCAAACAACGCAGAAAAGCACTAGGCTATACCCAACCCGAACTTGCCTCTCGTTCTGGCGTCAGCCTTGGGTCACTCAAACGCTTTGAACGATTTGGGCAGATTTCGTTAGAATCGTTTTTGAAATTGGCTTTGGTTTTGGAGTGTTTGGAGGAGTTTGGGGCTTTGTGTGCAGAGGAAGAGGTTATGCCTGATAGTATGGAGGATTTGTTGTGAAGTTTTTAATGAGCTTATTTAAAAATAGTAAATCTAAAAGGAAGTACATTGTTTAGCAATAATATAGGAAACATATCAGAAGATTTAGAAAAAAAATTGGGACTCTATGTCGAAACATATGGTATAGAGAAAGATAAATATACTTTTGGTGATGAAAAATATACTAAACTAGTAGAAATTATTTTAAATATTTCTACTAATGATATTGAAGATAAACTAAGTTATTTTAATGAAAAATATATAGAAAAAGATTATTTTAAACTTTTTATAGAAGATAATAAATTAATATATAGACAACATGATATAACTAACTTAGTTAGTCAATTATTCTATACTTTATATAATAAAAATCAAGAAAAATCTTTTAATTCATTTGTAGATTACATACAAAATAGATTAGATAATGATGATAATGAACAGTGGTTTGGAATAGTATTTAAAGATGATGATGTAGAAAAATATTTTTTAGATAAAGCTACAGATTATGTTATTAGTCATCAAAGTAGTTTAGAGAATTTAATTAATAAAAGTAAAACTATGGATTTTAAAAATAATTCAAGAACTAGACATATATATAATATTGATTTAGAAAATATACCAACTAAATTTGAAGACTTATATCAAATGTATACATGGTTTAATATAGATGAACAAAGTGAATTTGTACATACGATGAGCTTCCCTTTTATTGAAAGTTTATTATCTATAATCATCAATATAGAAAATAAAAAGAGTGTACATTACCATGAATACTACAATAAAATAAAGAAAATTTTAGATGAATGTCAAGATGATTGTTTTATTATGAATAAGATTCTACAATCATGGCATATAGATATTAAAATAAATACTTATTTATTATCAAATCCTAAATATACACAATTTGGATTACTGAATATTCTTAGGAATAATGAAAAAAAGAATCTTGTAGACAGTGAGTGTAACTATGGTCGAGAATGGCAAGAATTAATTAATAAACAAACAATCAATATTTACTTTCAACATTACAATAATCTTTATTTTGAGAAAGAATCAATTTTTAATATTATTAATCACTTAGCTTATTATGCTTTTCGGTATGAAAATCAAAACCAATATATGTCAGCACTTGAATTTATTTTAGAAAAACTTGAATCATACTATATTCAATGGTCTCAAAAAAGAGAATATTTCTTTGATACCGTTATAAATATTTTAGTGGATAAACAAATAAAAATAATTGTGTCTCATAATACATTTGATATAAAAGATTATTTTTTAATGTCATGGTATTTAACTCAGTTAGATAAAAAAGAAAAAATCTTTGATGAAAATCACAATGAATTAGTTTCAAAGATTGTAAATACAATACAAGTCCATCTTGAAAAATCATTTTTATTTAATATAGATAGTAGACATTTTTATATTGAAGATGAGTATTTAGATAGGATAAATTTTTCTTTATTCTATAAATTATCTGAGGATAAAAATAAATGGTTGACAATTATTGATATTGACAAAACAAAAAAGAAGATTAACCAAGATAATAAACATAATGCTAAACAATGTATTCAGTTTTATTTTAAAATTTTATTTAATATTTCTAAGAGTAATTTAAAAAATAAGAGCTTTTTAGATTATATTATTGATTTAGCTATTAATTTTGGAGTAGAAGATGATTTAGGAATTTTTTATTCTCATATTGACAATACTTTATACTATGACTTTTTAGAAACTCTTAATCAATACAATAATGAACATTTTAATAAATTTATTGATAAATTTTTAGATAAAAAATCTATTAAAGATATCTTATTAGTGTATGAATATACTTTTTTAGAAATTAGAAAAGAGAAAATTTATAAAAAAATTAATTCTTTATTAGAAACAGACCATGATTTTTTTTGGCTACCTGATATTGCTCAAACAATATATTCAGCTTTAAATATAGGCTTAGATGATTTCGCAAATAAATTAGTAAAAAAATATGAAAGTTATTTTAAGAATAAAGAAATCAAAAAAGTTAATTCTGATTTTAAAGAAGTACTATGTAGAAAAGAAATTTTAGATATATACCAAGACAAATATAATTCATCAGAAGACAAGAGAAAAAAACTAAATAACTTAACTATAGAATTTGATGATATCTATTATGTAGACAATAGTAAAGCTACCCAATGTAAAGAATATGAGAATTTTATAAAGGCATTATTATTTTATGAAGATGAACCTCTTAAAACATATAAAATATTAAATAATTTTCCTAATGTAGGTAAAAATTCTATATATCTATTTAATATGTTAAGTGCATATTTTAAAGCATATAAAGATGATAAGTATAAAATAGAGAAATATAAATATATTTTAGATGAATATGAAAATGATATAGAAAGTTTAATTACCAAAGATAGAAATTTATTTAATTACTCTGTGTTGGCTTTTGGATATTCTCAAACTAATGATAAAGAGAAGGTTATAAATTTATATGAAAAAGTTCCTAGTTATTTAAAAAATGAAATAAAAAAGGAATTACCTCAAGAGTTAGATATTTTTGGTAGTAAAGCTTATATAGGAGATAGATTAATAATTCATGTTGAAGATGAGTATTATCAAATTTATCAAATTGCATGGTTAAAATTAAATGATATAGAATGTAATAAAGATAATTTTCAAAGTTTATTTGAGAATCAAGCACCATTTACCATAAAAACAGGTAAATCTGCAGGTGGTGTTTCAGGGCTATTAAGAACAAAAGATAATTCACTATTTGAAGATAAAAAGATAGTTGGAGTTTTTGATTTTGATAAAGAGGGAAGAGAAAATATTCATCATTTAAAAAAAGAAACATTTTGGAATGATAAATTTGAAGGAAGTATTCAGGAAGGTATATACAAAAAAAGAACTGATTGTAATAGTATGTTTGCATTACTTTTACCTATTCCTGATAGGTTAAAACATTTGGTATCTTTAGAGTGGGAAAATTTTATTAGTTATATAGAGATTGAGAATTTACTACCAGAAGATTTTTTAGTAAATAATAAATTTGTAGAAGAAAAAAGAAATCCAGGTTGTAGCTATTTTAAAGTAAAATCTAATGTAAAAAATAGACTTTGGAAAGAATTATTTAATTTAAAGAAAAATAATTTTATTGATTTTCAACCTCTTTTTGATATAGTAATGAAGCTTTTAATTGAGAATTCACAAAATGAATAAACTAACCATCCACCTAACCCAAAAAAAAACCCAAAAAGTAGGAACCCTAGCCCAAAAAGACAATAAAATCTACTTCGAGTACGACAAAGCATTCCTAAAAACTGGCATAGAACTCTCACCCTATAAACTCCCACTAAAAGCAGGGCTATTTCGTTGTGATGATGATACTTTTGAGGGGCTTTGGGGGTTGTTTGCTGACTCTTTGCCTGATGGTTGGGGGCGATTGTTGATGGATAGACATTTGATGAGGTTGGGGATTAATCCTAACGCTTTGACTCCATTGGATAGACTTGCTTATGTGGGTAAGTATGCTATGGGGGCTTTGAGTTATGAGCCTGAAAATGATGTGGAAGATTTGGCATTTAATGAGATAGTGCTAGATGAGTTGGCTAAAAGTTCAGAAGAGATTTTAGAGGGAAGTTCTGATAGTATGGTAGATGAACTCTTGGCTCTTGGAGGTTCTTCTGGAGGGGCTAGACCAAAAGTGTTGGTACAGTTGAGTGCTGACCATACACAGATAGTGCATGGAAAGCAGAAACTAAAAGAGGGCTTTTCTCACTACATGGTCAAGTTTGCTTCATCACAAGATAGTCAAGAGATAGGAGCGATAGAGTATGCTTACTCACTCATGGTAAGAGAGGCAGGACTAGAGATGCCTCATACCCTTTTGTTAGAGGGTAAAAAAGGGCGATACTTTGCCATAGAACGATTTGATAGAGTGGGAGACAGTAGAGTACATATGCATTCAGTCGCAGGGCTGACACACAGTGACTTTAGGTTTCCTACTTTGGATTATGATGATTTGTTACGGCTTACTCTGCACTTGACCAAAAGCATGGTAGAAGTTGAAAAGATGTTTAGAGTTGCTTGTTTTAACCTTTTCGCACATAACCGTGATGACCATGCTAAAAACTTCTCATTTCTGATGGACGAAAAAGGCATTTGGCGTTTCTCTCCTGTGTACGATGTGACATTTTCTCATGGACCCGGAGGAGAACATAGCACCATGTATATGGGCGAGGGGAAAAATCCGACCAAAGAACACCTTTTTCAACTGGGAGAGAAATATAAACTCAAAGCATATAGAGAGATTATTAACAAGGTTGAAGAAGCTATAAGTAGGTGGAGTCGCTTTGCAAAAGAGGCAGGAGTATCGACACGAACGCATGCAGAAATAGGTAAAACATTTATCAAATCTGTTTAACCAAATTCCGACCCTCTGCTTTGGCTTCGTAAAGTGCTGTGTCTGCGCGGGAGAGTAAGGCATCTTCAGATTCCCCTGCCTGCAAGGCGGCAATGCCTACACTGATCGTCAACGTGTCATCAGGCAGCAGAGAGAGTTGTGACACCGAATGGCGTATGGCTTCCATTGTACGTACTGCATCTTCTATGGCAATATTGGAAAAACAGATAATGAACTCTTCACCACCGTAACGTATGAGGGTATCTGTTTTTCTGATCTTGCTTTTGAAGTGTGAAGCCACATTTTTAAGTACTTCATCTCCTTTTTGGTGACCAAAATTGTCATTGACCTTTTTAAAGTGATCCAAATCTATGAGTGCAAGTACAAAATCCTGTTTCTCTGTGGCATTCATGCCAATGACACGCTCTAAAACTGTGTGCAAAATACGTCGATTGTACACACCTGTGAGTGCGTCTAAAGAGGCTTCCTCTTTTAAGCGTTCATTGAGACGCAGCAGACGCTCATTTAAAATACGCTCCTGATTACGGAAATAACTGATAATGATAAACAGCAGCATGTGGATGCTGAAGAGTTGCATAAAGAGAGGCAGAGTGATCGGGTAGTTCGGTATTTTCAAGACATTAATGATCAGAAAAACCGCATAGTAGGGAATGAGCCAGAGGATCGCCTCATCTGTAGGTCTCAGCAGTGCAATGATGATCGTGGGGATGATCATATAGATCAATCCGTCCTGCACGGAGATGGACGTAATATAACCAAGCAGCATGATAATAATGGAGAACGCAGAGAAAAAGAGGGAAGCTCTCTCATAAGAGATGTATGACCGGGATGTCAGATAAAGGATCGAAAGAAAAAAAAGTATGGAAACGGTCCCGTAAAGACTGTCGAACCAGTACCCTCTGAACATATAAACCGCAGTTGTGATCACAGCAATCACCGTACCACTCCACGATATGAAGGTGATCAAATGCTTCTCTGAACGGGTCATATATCTCCTTTTATCTGTAACGCTTCCTTTTTTACTTAAGGGCACATCTAATATTTATCATAACATACTCTTCGTTCAAAAAATATGTTTTCCCGTCAATTCTTGTTACAATACGAACAGAGATAATCAAAAGGAAACGCTATTCAGACAAAAAAAATTTGGACCGTGCCCATACAAGGCTACCAGTACATTTCCAAAATGCTGCCGGCGAACTGTCGTTACTACCCGACCTGTTCAGAGTATGCCAAGTGGCAGTTTGAATTCAATGCACCCCATAAAGCCCTGCTTGCAAGTACCACGCGTATTTTACGTTGTAATCAGCTTTTTGACGGGGGGATTGATTACCCCGTGGTTACATTTACCCCGCCTGCCGCACCCTCTTCACTCGAACTTAATGATTTTTGTGGCAAAATGAAAGTTATTTACTGGTTTGTGCCTAAAGATGCCGACCGTTCACTCTATTACATTGTAAAGGATTTTGATGCCATCAACGAATCAGATCACGCTTAATGCTCCACTGGACATGCACCTTCACCTCAGAGACGGAGAGATGCTTGAAAACATTGCCAAAGAGAGTGCCCGGACATTTTCTGCTGCGATCGTCATGCCTAACCTTGTACCGCCTGTCAGTACGAAAGAAGAAGTGACCGCTTACAAAACACGCATTATGAATGCCGTCGGGAGTGAAACATTCACCCCTTACATGACACTCTTTTTCAAACCTGGCTACGACAAAGCATTTTTAGCATCGGTGAAGGATGACATTACAGCCATCAAACTCTACCCCGCAGGCATTACCACCAACTCTGAGGGAGGTGTCAGCGGTTTTGATGTGGAAGAGTTGAGACCGGCACTCGATGCCATGGCAGAACTTGACATTCCTCTCTGTGTACATGGTGAAACGAATGGTTTTGTGATGGATAGAGAGGCAGAGTTTGTCTCTATCTATGAAAAACTGGCTTCTGCTTTTCCAAAACTGAAGATAATCATGGAGCACATTACCACCAAAGCTTCTGTCGATGCACTCGATAGATTTGAAAACCTGTATGCCACCATTACCATACACCACCTGCTCATCACACTGGACGATGTGGCAGGCGGTATGCTGCAGCCACATCTCTTTTGTAAACCTATCGCAAAGCGTCCTGAAGACAGAGAGGCACTTTTGAAGATGGCACTTGCAGGACACCCGAAAGTGATGTTCGGTTCTGACTCGGCACCCCACCCGAAACATGCCAAAGAAGCCTGTGGCTGTGCGGCAGGTGTCTTTACTGCCCCTATTGCCCTGCAGCTTTTAACAGAGCTGTTTGAGAAAAATAGTGCCCCACTTGAAAACCTGCAGGCCTTTGTGTCTGGGAATGCACAAAAGATCTACACCATAAAGGTACCGCAAAAAACAGTGATACTTGAAAAGAAAGCATTTCACGTACCTGCCGACTATAAAGGTGTGGTTCCTATGTATGCAGGTGAAACACTTGCCTACTCTATTAAGGAGGTGAGACATGGATAGCGGTTTACAAGCCTTTGAAAAGGGGCATTTAGCCTTTCAAAATATTAAATTTAACCAAAGTAAAGAGCGTTTTCAAAAGCTCGTCGATGAAGGGCAAAACCCTAAAGCACTTTTCATTGGCTGTTCCGACTCGAGGGTAATGCCTGCCATGATCACCGGTTCTAAACCCGGCGACCTTTTCATTGTCAGAAACATTGGTAATTTTGTAGCACCGTACAATCCCAATGCCGACTATCATGCTACGGCTTCTGCTATTGAGTATGCCGTAAGCATTTTGGAAGTCTCCGACATCATCGTCTGCGGGCACTCACATTGCGGTGCCATAGAAGCACTCTATAAAGAGATAAAAGAGACACCCGAGAACATTCATACTATTAAGTGGCTGGGTCTGGGTTCGGAAGCTAAAAAAGTAGCCACACTTGCCCATAAAAAAGACGGGAAAGAGCGTATGCTGCGTTACACAGAGAAGATCTCTGTGGTCTACCAACTTGACAACCTGCTGACCTACCCTGCAGTCAAAAGACGTTTGGAAGAAGGCACGCTTCACCTGCACGGCTGGCACTACAACATAGAGAATGGTGAAATAGAATATTATGATGATGAAAATTATGAATTTAAAGCACTCATAGAGAAGAAAGAAGGCTAAGTATGATCGCAAACAGCATAGATGACCTCGTAGGAAATACGCCTCTTGTCAGACTCAACAGACTCTCTAAAGAGACAGGGGCAACGATTTTGGGGAAATGTGAATTCATGAACCCGACTTCCTCCGTGAAAGACAGGATCGCTTTTAACATGATCAATGAAGCGATGAAGTCAGGGAAGATCGATAAAGATACGATCATTATTGAACCTACAAGCGGCAATACCGGTATTGGTCTGGCAGCTATTTGTGCGTCAAGAGGTCTCAAACTCATCTTAACGATGCCCGAATCTATGAGTATAGAGAGACGCAAACTGCTCACTTACCTTGGAGCAGAACTCGTACTTACACCAGCGGCAGAAGGCATGAACGGTGCCATAGTCAAAGCAGATTCTCTTGCTGCAGAACTGGACAATGCCATCGTGCTACAGCAGTTCAACAATCCTGATAACCCTGATATTCACAGAAAAACCACGGCACTTGAAATACTCAAAGATACCAATGATTCCGTCGATATCTTTGTCGCTGCGGTAGGGACAGGTGGTACACTTACCGGCACTTCAGAAGTGTTAAAAGAGAAACTTCCCAACTTGGTCGCCATTGCTGTGGAACCTGAAGACTCAGACATTTTAAGCGGTGGTACACCCGGTCCCCATAAAATACAGGGTATTGGTGCCGGTTTCATCCCGGAGAATCTCAATACTGCCATTTATGATTCGGTCATGACTGTGAGCAATGAGCAGGCCTATGACATGGCAAGAAGAGTTGCCAGAGAAGAGGGCTTACTTGTGGGCATCTCTGCGGGTGCAAACCTTTACGCTGCTTACCAAACAGCACTCAAACCTGAGAACAAAGGTAAAACCATTGTGACTGTACTCTGTGACACAGCAGAACGTTACCTCTCTACTGAACTTTTTGATGCCTAGGATGTAAGCTTTGCCGCTGCTTCTTGAAACCATTAAAGTAGAAGATGCCCAGGCAGAGAATCTCACTTACCACCAAAAACGTTTTGACAAAAGCCGAAAAGCACTTTTTGGCTGTGAAGCGGACATTGACCTCTCTGCTCTCATACAGGCACCCTCTTCCGACCTTTACCGCTGTCGTATTTGCTATGACAGTCAAATACGCTCTATTGAGTACCTGCCCTACAAAGCAAAAGAGATTCACAGTATTAACATTGTCTCTGCCTCTTTTGACTATCGCTACAAATATGCGAACCGAGAGGCATTTACTGCACTCCTCCAACATTATCCTGAAGCCGATGAAATACTCATAGAGAAAGAGGGACTGCTGACCGATACATCGATCGCCAATATTGCACTGTACGACGGAGAGAAGTGGTGTACACCCCATAAGCCCCTGCTGGAAGGTACCATGAGGGCGAAACTGCTCGATGAAGGTTTTCTGCACCCCATACCCATACGCAAAGAGAGACTTTCAGACTATACACACGTAGCTTTAATGAATGCTATGATAGGATTTAAGATCCTAAAAAACCCGACACTAAACTAAGTGCCTGCACTAAAGTACAAAGGAAACGTATGACCATTAATCTTTTTCAGACACCTGAATATAAAACGCTCATGCAGGAGCATATTGAAAAAACGATCACTTATCTTTTTAGCAAAGACCAGGAATTTGCCATTGTCTGTGACATCAGACACATTACATTTTCTCCTGAGCTGCCTGCAAGCATTATGGAGACATTTAAAGAGACTGTCCTGTTCATGCTGAGCGGCTATACTTTTGAAACGGCAAAAATGGAAGAGGGATATTTTTATTTTGAAGCGGGATTTGGAGAAGATAATTTCGGATCGACCGTTACCGTACCGTTACTTGCCATCAAGCAAGTCTTTTTGGGTGATCATCCTATTGTGCTTAATCTTGCACATCCGGAAGAGAAAAAAGAGACTTCCACCAAAAACTCGATGGAAGCACTTATGAATAATCCTGAAAATAAAAAGCTCCTCAAAAAGAAGAAGCTTTAATTTTCAAAATAAATGCCTAGCAGGAACCTGCCAGGATGTAGTCTACGACATTGTCAACATAAGCATTGTGCTTATTCTCTTTGGAGTAGACAATGTAGAATTTACGTTTCATTGTATACCCTCTCAGTCTTGCTTCAAAAAGCTCGCCTTTGGCAACCTCATCAGCGATCGCATGTTTAGAGATAATGGAAACCGTTGGCTTCGCTTCATCTTTCTTTGATCTTTTCAAAGACTGTAGTACAGCCGATGTGTTACTCACTTCAGAGATGACATCGAAACTTTTACAGGAAACACCCAACTCTTCAAATACTTCAGAAACAATACCTCTTGTATGTGATTTCTCTTCTCTACAGATCCATCTGTAACCATAAAGCTCTTCTGTTTTCAATGTTTTAGGAATCGGCACATTGGAACAGACGACCAATTCATCTTCCAGCCATTCTCTATAGATAAGTGCCCCGTCCATGACCGGAGATTCGATCAGTCCTACATCCAACTTTCTGTCTTTTAACAGTTGAACAATATTGTCAGAGATATCTACACTAAGGTTTACATCATTATTGATCGTGTCTGACATTTTATTCAAACACTCACCGGGAATTACGTAAGTACCAATGGTATAAGAGGCGCCAAGTCTAAAAGTCATCTCTTTATTGATGATCTTTAAAATATCTTTCTCTGAAGCGTTGATAACTTTTTCGAGGCTGGTAGCGATCTTATAAAGCTCCTCACCCTCTGCAGTCAATTTAATACCATTCTTCTTCCGCTCGATGATCTTCGCAGAGAGGTATTTTTCTATAAATTTGATCTGTTGTGTAACAGCCGGTTGTGAGATCCCTAATTTCGCTGATGCTTTTGAGAAACTTCTCTCTCTGGCAACAGTCAGAAAAGTTTCTAATTTCACAAAATCTTTTAACATGTATGTTCCTTATTAAATTATTATTTTACATAAGTTAGAATTAACTTATATATAATATTTTCGAAGTATAACAAAATAAAGTTAATGAAAGATAATAACACCTTATTTAATTTGAATAAAAATATATTTTCCTTATATATTGTTCATGTTATTTGACGCTATATGAATGCTGGCCGTCATTTCAGGGCTATTACCTATAAAAATAATAAATGTACGTTATATTTCTCCTGTTTGTTCCCCTTAATACATTTCACGATATAATAGTTACATTATAGGAGAGTAATTTACGAATGGAACATATATTTAACGATCTTAATCCTTCTCAGCGTGAAGCAGTTGAGCATATTGACGGTGCAATGCTCATACTTGCCGGTGCAGGCAGCGGAAAAACCAAAACACTGACAAGCAGACTGGCATACCTGGTCGGAGAAGTGGGCATAGACCCGGCCAACACCCTCACCCTTACGTTTACCAACAAAGCAGCCGCAGAGATGCGGGAGCGTGCTCTGAAACTGATGCCCAGCAAAGTCTCTTACCCTCCTCTGCTTTGTACTTTTCATAAGTTCGGGTTATTATTTTTGAAATTTCACATAGAAAAACTGGGAAGAAGTAATACCTTTGTCATCATAGACAGTGATGACAAGAAACGTCTTTTGCGTTCTATTGCCAAGGCATTGAAGATAGACCTCAACCTCTCGTTTATCGCTTCCGAGATCTCCAAATACAAAAACTCACTTCTCAGCCCTGAAGTCGTCATACAAAAAGCGGAACTCTCTGACTATAAACAGATCGCAAAGATCTATGAACAGTATCAGGCCAATATTGAAGAGAACAATCTTGTGGACTTTGATGACCTTCTCATGCTTACTTATAAAATTTTAGATGAGAATAAAGAACTGCGTAAAGAGACCTCTAATCGTTACAAATACATTATGGTAGATGAGTACCAGGATACCAACGAACTTCAGTACCGTCTTCTCGAGCATCTCTGTTCAGAACATGAAAACATTTGTGTGGTGGGTGATGATGACCAGAGTATTTACGGTTGGAGGGGTGCGAACATACGTAACATTATAGAGTTTGCAGATAACTTCGAAAAGACAAAGACCGTTAAACTCGAAACCAATTACCGTTCAACAGAGCCCATTTTAAAAGCTGCCAATACACTCATTGAGCATAACTCTACACGGCTTGGTAAAAAACTGACGTCGCATAAAGGCAGCGGAGAAGAGGTCAAACTGCTTCATTCACTCGATGAATCCATGGAAGCCAAAGCCATTGCCCACGGCATTCACAAACTGCTCGATGCAGGGGTAGACCCTGACGAAATTGCTGTACTCTACCGTATCAATGCACTTTCACGTTCACTTGAAGAGGGCTTCAGTAAAGAGGGGTTGAACTTTAAACTCATCGGCGGTATGCGTTTCTACGAACGTGCAGAAATTAAAGACATCATCTCCTACTTCAGAGTCTTTGCCAACCCCAATGATGACTTCTCTCTTATACGCATCATCAACAAACCAAAACGGGGCATTGGCAAAGCATCTATAGAGAAGCTTCAAAAAGCAGCATTCGATACGCAAATGTCACTCTATGGCTACATCGTCGAGAGTCTTGCAGGCAGACAGCCGCTTGTCATCTCTAAAAAAGTCGCAACATCACTTACACAGCTTGTTGAAGACATTGCACTCCTTCAGGAAGAAGCCAAAACAACGCTGGGGAATTTCATTTCACTCTTCGATGAACGTATGAAGCTTAAAGACCATTATGCCGCTATGGTGGACGGTTTTGAGCGTATTATGAATATTGACGAATTCTACGGATACTTCAGAGATGCGGTCATTAAAAACCCTGACCTGACACTCGATGAATTCCTCAATGACATCTCCCTGCAAAGTGACCAGGACCAGATAGAAGAGAATGCCATCACCATTATGAGCATCCACGCAGCCAAAGGACTGGAATTCGAGCACCTCTATGTTATTGGGCTTGAAGAGGAGTTCTTTCCGCTCCTGGGTGAGGGGTGCAACATGGAAGAGGAGAGACGTCTGGGCTATGTGGCCATTACCAGAGCCAAATCAGACCTCACTCTCTGCTATGTAGACAGCCGTTTCTACAAAGGCCGCCGAAAGATGATAGACAAGAGCCGTTTCCTCGGTGAAGCGGGACTCATTCAGGATGCGTCTTTACGCATCACTAAAAGTTCTTCTTTCAAAAAGGGTGACCTTGTGAAACACAAGATCTTCGGTATCGGGCGTGTACAGGCAGCCAACAAATCGGGTAAAGAGTACAAACTGCTCATTAACTTTGGCGGGAACAAAAAAGAGATACTCTCTTCTTTCGTACAAAGCATATAACATCGCGTAGATCGGGGTGCCCTCACCCCGACATTCAATTTGCATACCAAACAGTTGCAGCATATTAAATAACCGTCGGGCTGAGGGCACCCCGACCTACGAGGAACATCTTTTTGAACCGCTTATTCGTCGTCAACAAACCCATCTTCCGATCTTCCAACGGTTACATGGGCTATGTGAAAAGAAAATACAACACTAAAAAGGTCGGTTTTTCCGGTACCCTTGACCCCTTTGCCACAGGCTGTCTCATCGTGGCCACAGGACAATACACCAAACTCTTCCAGTATCTCAATAAAACACCCAAAGCCTACAAAGCCACACTCTGGCTGGGAGCGAACTCACCTTCCCTCGATATTGAGCAGATAGACTCGCTTAAAGAGGTACCTGCTTTTCATACAGAAGAGATAGAAAGCATTTTAAAATCACTCCAGGGTGAACTCAGCTACTACCCTCCAAAGTTCTGTGCCAAGAAGATCAACGGGAAACGTGCCTATGAACTTGCACGTGAAGGACTGGAAGTAGACTTGAAAACCATCACTTCTACTATTTATGACATCAAACTCATCAACTACAACCACCCTTTTATCCATTTTGAAGCCACAGTATCGGAAGGAACTTACATACGATCTCTGGGTGCCTTGATCGCAGATAAACTGGGAGTAGACGGTACACTCTCCTCTCTGCACCGCATCCATGAGGGACAGTTTTACTATGACAATGAAAAAGCCCTTGATCCCTTCACGCATTTAGCCCTTCCTGCCAATATCTATACAGGAGATGAGGCGTATGTCGAGTTGGGTAAAAAACTCTCTACAGAGTATTTTGAGAAGAGAGAGGATGGTGTTTACCTCATAGAGACAGAAAACTTCTTCTCCATTATAGAAATAATGGAAGATACAGTAAAATACCGTTTTAACCGTATACCAAAATTTGAGGAAACCCCATGTACAGCATAAATGCACACGCAAAAGTCAATATATTTTTAAAGATCACCGGATACAAAGACGGCTACCATACACTCATATCCCGATTTGTCAAAGTACCTGACCTC